>JAZGHS010000077.1:0-13696 GCA_036481315.1 Candidatus Zixiibacteriota bacterium
GTATCCGCTTTTTCATACCCCGCGGCCAAATTGTTAATTACAAGATACGGTTCGTTATGGCCGTACGATTCGTGCTGTGTAATAAACCTTCGATCGATCCATCCCTCGAAATCATCCCGGCTTTTGATCCGGCAATACCCGTCGCGTTCCTCTAACAGTTCCACAAGCTCGTTGAACAGGGCCTGGCTGATCCTCTCGGATCGGAACTTGCTCTCGGCCCGGATATCGGCAACATTAATATTAACACTGGCTATCAAATGTAAATCCTCGGCATTCTTTTGCTCCAGCCGGAGACTATTTCATAGGCTAACGACCCCGCCCATCGGCCAAGATCGTTAGCGTCGATTTTCTCGTCTCCTCCCGCACCCATAACTATAACTTCGTCTCCCGAGGCGACCTCCTCGATTTCGGTGACATCAACCATGAAAGCGTCCATGCAAACCCTGCCGACCACGGGAGCCGTTTTCCCGTTGATAATTACCGATCCCTTATTGGAAAGCGACCAGGGAAAACCGTCGGCATACCCCACAGGGATTACCGCCGTTTTCGAATCCCGCTCGGCCACATATGAAAAACCGTAGCCAACCCCGTCTCCTTCGCGAAGATCGTGTATTTCGGCGATACGGCTCTTAACAGACATGACCGGTTTTAAGTTTAATCTCTCCTTATTATCGGGTGCGATTCCGTACATCAGCAGGCCGACCCTAATCAACGATCCATCTGCGGTCCCTTTCTCCCAGATCGAACCCGAAGCCTCGTAGGAATATAAAAGACCATTATTTGAAAACCTCGCGGCTTCCTCCGTGAATTTTAAAAAACGGTCGATCTGACGCTTTGAAAGCTCCTCCCGGTTCATCAAAGGATCAGCAAGATTGGTGTTGAACCCCACAAGTCCGTTATGGGGAAATCCGTTTCGCATGATATTTTCGATATTAGCGCGATCTGGATCTATCCCGTAACGGTTCATACCGGTATTAACTTTCATGAAATAGTTTATGGAGGTATCCTTCTTTCCGATAACGTCCTTAATACGGTGAATATCCTCAACGGACGAGACGGAAATATGATAACCCCGTATGGCGGCTTCGACACTCCTTTCAAGCGTTTCCGGATAAAGTATAACGATTGGAGATTTAACTCCGGCCTCTCTAATCTCGTCAGCTTCCTCGAGAAAAGCTACGCCCAGATAATCCACGCCGATCCGCTCTATCGCGTTTGAGATTCTACTCGCTCCATGCCCGTAAGCGTCGGCCTTGACCACAGCCATAAATTTCGCGCCCGGTTTCAAAAGCGATTTTATCTCGCTTATATTGTGTTTCAACGCCCCGAGATCGATTTCAATCCGGGACGGTCTCTGTGTTGATTTCATAATTCCAAACCCTCTATCAACTTCCGGCTAATCCCGCCGGTCCGCTGTCCTCTTTCGAGGTCTTTGTACGATTCCCGCTCCCTTATCACAAGCACGTTGTTTCCGGCGACGGCAACCTCGGCGGCGCCGATACGAGCGTTATAATTGGAACCCATAACCCTTCCATATGCCCCGGCAGTGAAGAGCGCGAGCAAATCCCCGCTTTTCTGGGCCGGTAATCGTATCGATTTAGCGAAAAAATCACTGCTCTCGCAAACGGGACCGACCACGTCATACGATTTTTGCCCTTTCGATCTAACTACCGGCTCGATTCTATGTTTAGCACCGTATAACGGCGGACGTAGAAAATCGTTCATGCCAGCGTCGACAATACAGTAATTTTTAGCTCTGTTTTTTTTCGTTCTAATAACTTTCATAACCAGAATACCGGCGTTGCCGATCATGGATCTACCAGGCTCGGCAACCACCGTTGCCGGGAGCTTTCGAAGAAGTTCGGAAACAGCCGAAACGTAATCCTGAGGATATGGCAACTTTAAAGCCGGATCGAAATGAGCCGCCCATCCCCCACCAATATCTATATACTTCAACCCTATACTTTGTTTCCATAAATATTTATAAAGTGCGATAATTTTACTTACGGAGGCGACATAGGGGCGAATCGATTCCAGCTGGGAACCGATATGCATCGATATTCCCACCGGATCAAGCCATTTCTCCCCGACGCAGAACTTAAACGCTTTTTTTGCCTCCGTTTCGGTCATCCCGAATTTCGATTCTTTCAACCCGGTCGCGATATAAGGATGAGTCTTCGGATCGATCTCCGGATTCACCCTGACCGCTACCGGAGCCTTTATCTTCAATTTACGAGCTATTTTGGCGATACTCTCGATCTCCGCGATCGATTCGGCGCAGATAAAGAGGATTCCCGTCCGGATCGCCTGCTCTATTTCATCGTCGGTTTTACCTACCCCGGAAAATACGATTCGCTCTTTTTTGATTCCCGCCTTAATCGTTAATCTTAGCTCCCCGCCCGATACAATATCCGCCCCGACTCCGCATAACGCAGCCGTTTTCAATAACGCCAGATTGGAATTGGATTTGACCGCATAACAAACTATATGGGGTAAATCACCGAAAGCGATCGAAAGGTTATTTAGGTGGCTGACGAAAGTTTTCAAGCTGTAAATATAAAGGGGCGTCGAATATTCCGCGGCGAGATCCCTTACCGAAACATCCTCACAATAAAGCTGACCGTCCCGATAGTTGAAATAGTCCATTAATACTCCGCTATAATACTCTCGACGATCGAATCGAACCAGCTATCCACATACGACATCTTACAACTGTAGTTATTTACCATGAGGGAGAAAGCGATCAGCCTGCCCGTCCGGGGACCGTCGATATAACCCGAGAATGTCCTGGTATTGGCGATGGAGCCGGTTTTCGTCCTGGCGCGTTCCCTGAATTCAACTCCTTCGAGCCGCTTGCGAACGGATCTATCCACACCCGGTATGCCCAGCGATTCAAAATATGTCTCGAAATGCGGGCTATCGTGCATCTGCTTGAATAGTTCGATAATGGCGGCCGGCTTTACTATATTATAGTGAGAGAGCCCCGAACCGTCGCCCATGGAAATATCGTCCTCGCTTATACCGAGCGAATCGAAAAAGGCGACAGCAAGCTCCAATCCCTTTTCGAAACTCCCCTCGCCGCCCAATTCCGCGCCGATTGTTTTAAGCGTCTGTTCGGCAAAAAAATTCTGACTATTTTTATTGATCACCGAAATGACGACACCCATCGAATCGGAATACCATGTGAAAAGAGAATTTGTCTTTTCCATTGAATAATCCGATTTGTCTTTTTCATCGAGATCGCCTATTTTTATTATATCGCCTTTGAATTTTATTTTTTTCTCCTTTAAAATACTCGAGAAAATATAACCGCAATAGATATCGGGACGATGTACCGAGACATAATCAACCTCTCCAAGCGTATCGCTTATCGGCATCCCCCCGAAAAAGGTTACGTCATTGGTGAAGGGTATCCTGAAATAATCGAGAGTGAATTCCGAATCGGCCTGGACGGTGATAGCGTTATTCGTAATTCTTATATAATCGGTGGGCGGTTCAAGTTCTATTATAGCCGGATCTCCAACATTTTTCCCCGGCAGAAATTTCAGATCGACACAGTTATCGTTAAAAGACAACGCGGATACAGGGCATGCGTACCAATAACTCAGATCGTCGAGCGACCAGCCTCCCCCGAACTCCGAGCCGGTGAAGAACGAATTGTCTATAATTATGTCGCCTTTAATCTCTTTTATGCCTCGTTGTAGCAGGCTATCCGCCCAAAGTTCGAGTACCTCGGTAATGTTATCCCTGAATCGGCCGGAGATCAGCGGATCACCGCCGCCGACAATTATCAGATCGCCTTTGATCCTGCTTTTATTATCGATTCGTCCTGTATTAAGGAAACGGGTTTTAAATCTGTACGACGGCCCCAGCAGCTCTAATGCTGCGGCGCTGGTGAATAATTTCATATTAGACGCAGGGGTAAAGAGCTTCTGGCAATCCCGACAAAAAATCGACGAATCTGCGGTAATATCGTAGACAGCAATACCAATCTGAGCGTTGGTAAGCGCTGTATCGGCCAGGAGGCCGTCCAGGGAGCCTGACAAGTCGTTCCCGGCGATAACCGGGATAACTATGGCCAGGAGAATCGAAAGCGTCTTTGAAGCTATTTTCATCCTGTCTCCGTAAAAAGAAAGCCCACCCCGCCAATGGCGGGGCAGGCTTAAACATCGAGTTAGTGAATTCTATTCACCGAACTCCGTAAGAATCGTCTGGAACGTTTGCCGGATACCCGGTAAAGGCATCGCGTACGTATCGAAATTCAACATCGCCGTTTGAGGCGTTCCACTAAAACTAACAATATGACCAACCGGGTTACCAAGGGGCGTGGGCTCGGAACCATCCAGCCATAAACCCCATGTGAATATTATTTCTGTGGTCACGGTGCCGTCATTCCTCAGACCAGGTGTTTCAATCGCATAGTCATCCTGATCACCGTTCTTCGCGACGTCGATTTTCATAGAGTCGGGAAGAGGTAGGGTTGTAGTTGTATCTTTAATAACCCAGGAAAGCCAATACCAGTAATCCCAGCACCATGAGGTGGAATCTATTCCGAACCAATCATATTCGAAATGTCCCGGCTCCGGCTCCGGTGGATACGCCTGAGTCATATCCAGGAGAACTAGAGGCCCTGTTGCAAGCAGTTTACCACCGTTTTCGAGGTAATGATCTAAAACACCACCGCCTGCGACGCCTCCTACTTCATACCACCATGTAGCATCGGTAGAGCCGATATCGGAATCGGAAGCGAATACAATCGTGGAGTAAACCGGTACACTTCCGACAACCAGATCTGTCGAATCGGGCATCCCTTGAACAGCAATATCCCATTCCGCGAATGCGTAACCCTCTAAAGCGTCGCGGTAGAATTGCTTCTGATTGCGCTCCTTGGGCATATCGACATTACCGGCAGCGTCGAACCACTGGAAATCATCTACATACAAAATAGAAGCATCTTTGATCGTGAATGAAACTGTCGCGGCCGCCGACGCATTTCCGCTTTGATCTAACGCCCAGACCGAAAATGTCGCCGCACCGGCAGTCACACTCATGAACACTGCCGTAGTGGTTGTTCCCGTATCAGAAGTCGCGCCAGCGAACGAATACCAATACGATAAATTACTTCCATCGACTTCGTCGTCGCCTCCCCATGTAAACGACACATTGCTGCCTGTGGCGACGAAACTACCTTCTGTCGGTGAAGATGTTATCGAAACGGTTGGCACGTCAGCGTCAGATGATTCAGCCCCAACCGCGAATGTGCGGGAAACCTCATCGGTTGCGCTGGCCGCGTCCGTGGCCATAACGCCGAATGTGGCGCCGGCGGTAACGTCTGAATAGGTAACGCTGGTTACGTTAGATGCCGTAGACCAGGTCCCGGAATCAAGGCGGTATTGATAAGTAACCTCTCCACTGCCTCCGGAAGAGGTCCAGGAAAACGAAACGGTCGAACCATAGGCTACTGTATCAGCCGGCCCGGATACCATCGAAAGCTCCAACGCGCGACTGGGTTCGGGCTGCCAAGGGTCTTCCGTACTGCAGCCGATTATGTAGGCGCAAACCATCAAACCGGCGGCGAGCAATAACAAAATCTTCTTCATTTCTTTAACTCCTTTCTCCGGTTGATGGTTTATTGAATCCCGAAATAGGTATTAAGAATAACATCTACATTCGCTTTCAATGAAGGGTTATCCCATCGATAACTCCTGCCGGCGATATAGCAGAACCCACCACCGCCACCGTTTCCGTTGGGCAGCGTGATGAAGCCGGCATGCCCGCCAGGCGTCACAGTAGCGGCCTCGTATATCCAGAGGTTATCGGGATTATCGGTCATTGGAATTTCCCAGAGGCTTTGACCGGATTCCTCAAGGATATCGGTCAATGTACCCACTTTGGCCGTGAGAATATCAGCACCGGGACTTTCCCAGGAGCCAGCCACGATGCCACAATATGTCGCCAGGTCATCAAAGAACCAATCCGCTCCATAGCGAGCCGGGAGCAGGATGTTTCCGCCCATTTCAAGATAGGCGATTATCTCCGTCTCGATATCTTCCCAGTAAGCGAAATCGCCGGAATAGTTGTTGCCGAACCAGCTTATGGCCTTAAAGAAGACCGTATCTATCATCCATGCGGGAACGCCGCCACCTTTACCCAGCAGACTGTCGCCGAAATCGGTGCCGCTATAGATTGGCGATGAATCGAACAGGTCCCATGTCTTGAAATGAGTTCTGTTTCCCCACGGAACTCCATCGGTCCACATAGGCCCAGCCTGGCTATAAGTGGGCCAATCTACGCCGTTAACGCAAAGAATTCCGTCACCGGCCGGTAATTCAACGATCGAAAAGTTGATCTGGCCAGATGCCGTGCTGTTACCAGCAGCGTCATACGTTGTAACATCAACCCAGAAACTGCCGGAGCTTAATTCTCCCAAATTGAGTTCGGTCTCAGAAGTGTTGAGCGAATCGCCAGCGCTGGTTATTACAACAAAACTATCAACCTGGCCATAATAGAAATCGACCGTCGCGGCGAAACTTATCGTAAAATCCGGTAAAGATGGATTCGTGTAAGGTACGATAAATGACTGCCCGTCTGTAACGGAGACCGTAAGTTCCGGGGCAAATCCTGCAACGCAAACAATAGCGACGGAAACAGGCGACGGATCGACGTTACCCATATTGTCCGTTGCCCTAAAGTAAACAGTGTGCGCTCCAAGAGATAGATCTGCCGGGCCAAGAACGATCGCAGCCGCTGAAGCGCTGACGTCTATCACGTCCGGGACGACGGAGGTCCAGGTATCGGTGTTATCTACCGCCCATTCGAACGTCGGGACAATACCATCAACGTCGGTTCCACTTATCGCAAAGGGTACGCCTCTTGAGGTCGAGGCTCCGTTTGGCGGAACGGTTACACCGATCGTGTTTGGTAAAAAGGCAGGATCAGTAATGTCTCTGACTTCGGTAATGTCTACTACAACCTGGGCCGCAGTCGCGTCCCATTCATTCATATTATCCTTTGCCTGGGCATAGAATACGTAGGTTGTAGTAGTATTGGGGAAATCCATACTTACTGTAGCGCTTGTTTCTGTCGTTTCAGTCGTATCGCCTGCGCCTACCCAGTAACGATAGCCGGCAGGCTCCCCGTCCAAATCTGATCCACGCCAATAAACGGTCACATCGTAATTTGTGCCCGATTCCGGCGCGGTGTTAATACTGTAACTCGAAATGAAGGTATGGGGCAAACGATTGGAGTCGGGATCCTCCGGCGTTTCGGCACATCCGAAAGCCAAAAGGAACGCCAACGCCAATAAGCCCGTCACCTTCAATAACGGTATTTTAAAAGAGTTCACTTAAACTTCCTCCTTCGATTGGCGTCGACACTAAAATGACAGACTGAATGAACCACGGTGAACATCGGATAGCTTGCCCAAGTTATTGTAAGCGTAATCAATGGACGTTTCGCCGAATCCCGCGAGCGGCAGTTTAAATCCCGCGCCCGCCGTGAAACCGCCTTCGTCCGCATTGATCTTCCAACCCGCGCGAACCGCTAACATATCATGGAACCAGTACTCGCCACCGAAATTATAGCGTTCCTCGTTATCCGAGGGATGCATAAGTTCGGCGGATAGAGTCGCTTTTGACGTAGCCGTTTCCAGAACCTCAAAAGCAATTCCTGCCCTGAATGTCAGGGGTAACGGTACCGCCTTCTCTTCGGTGTCGTTATCGACGAATCCATCGCCGTCGTTATCAAAACCGTCATTGAATCCGCCCGGAACACCATCGACATCAACGATGTCGTAGCGTACATCCGGACCGAAATTCAAGATAGCCATTCCGATTCGCAGCGAGCGGAATCCGGTTTCATAGTACGTACCGAAATCAACCGCCCAACCTGTTTCTTCCCAATCGGCGAGAGTTTCTTTAAACAGTTTGAAAGTCGTGCCAAAGGCGAAACGATCGGTAAGATAACGGCTATAAGTCAAACCTGCCGCCCAATCCTCGAACGCGAACGTTCCCGAAAAATCACCATCGGGATCGTAAGTGGTCGTTCGATTCATCAATCCGGTATTCAGGATCGAAAAAGAGAATCCCAGATGACCAAAACCGGTTTTCTTGACGACTGCGGCCGAATACAGATTTATATCGGCCGGCCAGCTGGTGTACCCAGCGAAAAAATCACCCGATTCGATATTTGCGGTGCCAGCGGGATTCCAGAAAATAGCGGAGGCGTCATTCGCCACCGCCGCGTAGGCTTCGCCCATAGCCAAAGCCCTGCCGCCAACCCCAATATCGAGGAATTTCAATCCCACGGTACCTACCTTGGCGAATTGGGCATAAGCCGGAAGGCAGAGACCCAATATTGCCAGCAGAACCGCAGGTATTAGAATCTTTTTCATTTTATCTCTAACCTCCTGTCCTTATCTGACTACCATGAATTTGCCGACAAAATCTTCGCTGAGCTCGGATGATTCAACCACATACAGATACATGCCGGCCACGATTTTCTGAGTAGACTTGGTAATCAGATCCCAACTTAAAGCCCTTACTCCGGGATCTTTCTGTAGTGAGATGACTTCGTCCCCGGTTAAGGAAAATATGGTTACCGTGGCTTCTCCAGCCGCGGGTAGATTCACGAATAGAATCCTCTCTTCCGATGGGTTGTTCTGGTCCGGAGCGAATCCGAAACCGGTGGGAGAAGATTTAACGAAGGGATTCGGAACGACATGAATATCGGACTCGCCCTCGTTACCTGTTCCAACGAGAATGCCCGGTTCAACCGTCTGGAATCCACCTTTACCGGATTCAAACGATTCAATACCGTTTTCCGGCTCCCCTTTATCAAAAGCCGTTACAACGTAGCTATACTGGAAACCGTTGTTGACATCGGTATCCGTATAGGAATGCACCAGCCCGGAATTGTGCCCGATCTGGTTGACCAAATCGCATTCCATCAGCAACGTCCAACCGCCTGCGACACCGGTTCTGCGCCACACTCTATAACCCTCGAAATCGTAGACTCCGGTAGCGGGATCGGGTGTCGTCTCCGCGGCATCGCCCCAAGTCAGCTCGACCTGCCGATCGCCGGGAACCAATGTGAATTCCGGAGTGGTCGGAGCCGATGGGCCGACCCAATTCAATTTTAAAAGGGAATCAGCCCAGGCAAGATTAGCGCGTAATCCGCTAAGACCATCGCCGAGACCGAAGGCAAATACCAGCCTGGCGGAATCGCCGCCGGCAATTTCAAAGGGTCCGAATTTCTGTAAGTAGCGGAAATCGTGTGGCGAGGGCGGAGGATCCAACCACTGACCGTTGGACATCAAAAGCATCCAATCCGAATCAGTTCCCGGGTCGGAGTTCCAATCCCACCAGCCATGCCCGGATTGCACGGTCTCTTCGATAGAGCCCATTACAGGCGGGCAGTAGAGCAGCCTCGAGCCGATATAACCAGTCGATTCCTTGGGAAGGAATTTACCGCCGGTATCGTCACCCGCGATTGTCGGGTTATCATCATCGTACATGTACGAGATGTACTCTTTGGTAGCGTCGTCACGATAATACCCGGGTTTGTCATCACGCCAGAAACCCTGGGTACCACCACCACCGCCGGCCCCGGAAATATCGCAGTCCATGTGTATGGCCATATATATAGAGTCAACGGATGTGGAGTTCAGGTTAATGACTTCAAAATCGTAGATTATGAAATCGTCTCGGTACGTCTCCGACCAGGCGTAGGTCTTGGCGTGAACCTCGATATTAAACCGATCCACATCAGGAACCAACGCGGATTGATCCGAAATCTCGAAATATGTATCGAGATGACTAACCGCGCTCGGGTTATAGTTAATGGATGTCGAGTCCATCCCCGGCGAAGTATCGGTGGAAAGGTGGACCAGCTTGTCTCCGCGACCAATCCTAAAACTCCCGAAATAGAGATAGAGGTTTTGCTCGTAAGCTGACGGATACAGCCAGAGCATCGACGGTTGCTCGGCTGAATCATCACCAAATAATATGGTCCAGTCGTTCGTGCCGGTATTAACCTCAACCGTGGAATTGGTAATTCTGTTTTGGACAGATCCGACGTCGCAGACAATATCCTGCGAGACAGCCGGCTTATTTACGCCATTATAGCGCAACAGGGGATTTTCGGCCACCTCCTTATCAATGGCCGAGACAGGCAGACCTAATGCCAGGACAATACCCAGCGTTAGAAGTCCGCCTAAGATCCCCTTGGAAATCGTTTTTCGCATCTTTTTCTAACCTCCCTGAAAATTCAGGCAATTCTCATCTAAAAAAGTTCGCTTAGAACGACAGCTGCATTCCCAGCAGGATCCTTCTCGGAGTCGAGTAAACACTCGGGTCGCCGAATTGCCCCATTGGATCGCCGGTCAGTTCGTATCTCTCTAGATCGTTGGCGGCTATGATAGTAGCCTGATCGGTGATATTCCGAATTTCGACAAAAGCATTTAGATTGTAATTGTTGAAGATGTTAACGCCTTTATCGACACGAAAATCCATACGCCAGTCGGCAGAGAATCTTTCGTTATTAATGTCCGGAAGATTCGGTGGAACTACTGTGGCAGTACCCGTATAAGGTCTACCTGTACCATGGGCAAAGATCCAGTCAAATCCCCAGTCGCCGAGTACCGCACCCTTAGCCTCCGGGATTCTGTAGTTGAAATTGACCTTTGTAGAATGACGCTGATCCCAATCAAGAGGGAAATCCTCGGTTCTGGGCTTGCGGTTGTTGTAATCGTCATTGAATGTCTGAGTCTTACTCGATGCTCTTCCCCTGGCTATCTGGTATGAGTAGGAAACAACTCCTGAAAAATTATTCCAGGGCCGCTGGGTGAAAGTAATTTCGAATCCCTTGACCCGGGCATAATCCGAATTTCCGTAAATCCAGAAAATTCCGCCAGTCTGTTCGTTCTGGAATCTCACATGATTGACTAAATCAGCGATATCCTTGTAGAACCCGACTATCGAAAGTTTCAAGAAGTCGTTAACCCCGTGCTCAATACCGGCCTCGTATGCGATCGTCTTTTGCTCGCTGAGGTTCGGATTGCCGATATATTTGAAAGCGCCTCTCAAATCGAACGAGTGGTTGGTGTAGAAATCATCGAATACGGGTAGCTGGAAGTAATGACCGTAGGTGACGTGTAAAACGTCTTTCTCGGTTATGGGATAACTAATACCAACCCTGGGTGAAAGTTGCTGTTTCTTTTTCGCGGGAACCGCGTTTTTGAGCCTCGCGTCCAGATCCCAGGTCTGAGTATAACGCTCATCATTGACGTTGTCATAACCAGCGTTCAAAGGATCGAAGAAATTAAAGGGCACGACCGTTTTCGGATCGAAAAAATCGTATCGTAATCCGACATTAACGATCATCCCCTCCGTCTCGATCTTATCCTGGGCGTAAACGCCGATCTTGAACGGTTTCTCATGGTATTGCGAGTTATACTCGTTGCCACCGGAGGCGTAGGAACGGTAATCATAAAGAAGATCGTACCATGATATTTCACCGCCGAATTTTATCAGGTTTGTCGAATTAATCTGGCTGGTAAAATCACCTTTCGCACTCTGGGTAATGGTTTTATCATCCTGCCTGAACCTCGAGATATACATCGGATTGGCTCTAAGCTGGGCTGATTGAATACCCGTTATCGGCGGAGCGCCTATCCTGGGATCTGCGAACTCTTCGGCAGAAAGCGGATGGCCGTCCCAGGGATCGTATACCCTGACCCTCTGAGCGGTTAAGAATCTCGAATAGCGTAAAGTATAGAAGCTCTTGGAGCTGATGTTGTTTGAGAATTTTACGCTAAATTCGCTGGACCACGACTCGGGACGCGCGATGGTATTGGCCATATCGTAGTCGGTATACCGACTAGCATATCCCAGGTTTTCGATATAATCGGCCGCGCCGTCGCGGATAGAATCCGGCATATTGGCCCAATTCGAGTAACTGGCGCCAGCGAAATTGGTCGCGAAATAAGCAGCGACCGAATCGACGTCCCACGTATCGTTACCGTACTCGCCAATCCAGTGATCGACCAGATCATTGGGCATCTCACCCTCTGTATGACCGGGAGCTAAAATCCAGCTATACGGGGTATAGAAAGAATCCCGCTCGACTGTTATCCATTCGTTGCTGACCGTATCAAAAATGGCGTCGGACCTGTGATAATAGGTCGGCTCGCCCCAGGTAAGAAACAGCATCCTGGATCTATTCCAACCGACGTTGCTTCCGCTGGTTCTCAAACCCGAAATCGTAATTTTCTTCGCTGATGAAAGCTGATAGGTAAGCTTGGCCTGAACCGATTGCGATTTGCTCCAACTTCTCTCGTCCTGATAAGAACGATTAAAACTGTAAATCCCCGAAGTAAAAAACGATAACTTACCGGGAATGTCAACATCCGATATCGGAATCGGTCCCCCGAAGGCGAATTCGTGTTGACGCACATCGTAGAAGTCGGAGCGATTGAATTCGTCATGCGCCGGCCGTGATTCGGTAATCAGCACAGTATCGGCGGGATCGAGGGGATCGGCGGCCGGAACAGGGACGCGGAATACATCGTCCTCATAATCCGAACTGCCGAAAAATACCTCCATAGACGATTTTGATTTGATTTTTCCTGAGTATTTCTCTCCGCCATCCTTGGTTACAACATTAATGATTGCGGACTGGACATTGGGATACTCAGCGCCGAATCCACCGGTTAAAACTTCGGCTTCGGCTACCGCTTCATTGGGTATTATGGTCGCGAGAGAAACGCTTCCGGATCCGCCAGCTCTACTGGCCGTACGATTTTGTTGGTTATCGGAACCAGCCCCGGGGTTGTTTCCGACTCGCGTTTCGCCCAATGGATGCGCGACATTAACACCATCAAGCATGTAAATAACTTCGCCCTGATTACCTCTTCCTCCACGGAATGATCCGATGGATGAACCCGCCGTAAAAAGGACCGAATTAACAAGCCCATCTACGGCTGAATCGGTAATCTGGGTCGGAGCGATGGTAGTGCGCGAAGAGGTGATATCCTTCTCGATCAAGGGACGTATCGCCTCGACAGTGATCGTCCCCATGTCAATAGTTTCCGTGCTCAACTCTACATCCATAGTTGAGGTCAAGTCAATGGAAACTTTGACGTTGGTTACCTCCACAGGACCATAACCGACCAGGCTGGCTTTGAGGTCGTATGTACCCGGTGGAACGTTGATAATGAAGAACTCACCCTGAATGTTCGTGGCGGCTCCGATTGTGGTTCCCGAAATCAACACGCTAACCCCGGGTAGGGGCTCGCCTGTATCCTTATCGAGAATCTTCCCCGCGATCTTACCGGTCGTGCCGGCGAACGCCGCGGAGGCGACGAGGATCGCGACAAAAATCGCAGCCAGCCTAAATGCAGGCTTTAGATACAAATCTCATCCCTCCTTATTAAGAGTGTTGTTAAGGTTTGGCTTGTAAAACAACAACAAAACTTTAGCTCTTTTCGGGTCATATACCTCCATTTGTTTGAAATGGTTTTAATTCTGATGTGTCCCTCCTTTAAGATGCACTCAAGCTAATTTCGGCACATACAACCAACCCAATAGGGTATAATACCCCACAGGCATAAAAACTATAGCCGAGATTTTAAATCGTGTCAACTTTTTTTTGCAAATTATTTTCCCGTAATATCTGCCGATGGATAACATCGTCAACT
>JAZGHS010000078.1:0-6841 GCA_036481315.1 Candidatus Zixiibacteriota bacterium
CATTAAACGACGATCCGTCGGAAATCGAGGATCTTTGCACGTGGATAATAGACGAACTGGGGCCCGACGTCCCGGTGCATTTTACACGATTTCATCCTAATTACCTTCTAAAGGACCTTCCCCCGACACCGGTAGAGAGCCTGGACCTCGCTTACGATATCGCGAGAAGCGCGGGAGTTAATTTTCCATATGTCGGAAATGTCTACGGTCATAAAGGCGAAAACAGTTATTGCCCCGGTTGCGGAGAGATTGTCATCGGAAGAAAAGGTTACTTGATCGAAAAAAGTTCCTTAAAGGACGGCGCCTGCGGTAAATGCGGGCGGGCTATCCCTGGCGTCTGGTCGTGATGATTTACAAACGGGGGCATATCGACGCCGTTTACCTCGGCATTTGTTCTATCGCCACGCAAACCGTATTTTTAAGATTTATTCTCTCGTCTCCGAACGGTGGAGAGTTCTATGCCTCCCTGGCCCTGGGAGGCTGGATCGTCTGGGTGGGGCTCGGAGCTTTGATCGGCTCGAAATTGGATAAATCATTTAAAGAGCGATTGTGGGGCTGGCTGGCTATAGTTAAACTCCCCCTGGCCCTGTTGATATTTGTTTACCCGTCGTTTTTCACCGGTATCCTCGATCCATTTCGTTTTTTGCCTTTAGCTTTTCTCGGCATGCTTCCGCAGGGGTTTTTGTATGGTCTAATGTTCGCGGTGCTTGTTAAACCCGGAATGAAAGCAACGCGGGTATATAGAAACGAGGCTATTGGAAGTGTCCTGGGGGGACTTCTAGCCACCCTTTGGTTGCTGGGGGGAGGAGCCGATTTCGGGCTACTGGCGTTAATCTCTGCCTTGGAATTTTCGAGATGTTTTAAGAACTATATAGGATTGGCGGTGACAGCGGCCGGAATTATATTCGGGATATATGCTGGCCCCCGTCTCGATCAATTGGCATCGCAATTAAGATGGAGCGAATTCAAAGTGGAACGGATCGCTATCGGTTCGTCGGGCAGGTGGACTTTGATTTCGAGCGGGGATCAAACTACGATCGTTCATAACGGCAACCAGGTATCGTCGATACCCGACAGGGCGTCATCGGAGGAAGCGTTACTCTGGCCGTTTTTGTATCATCTCTTCGCGAAAGATATTCTCTTGATCGGGTATGAGGGGATATCGGTCGATAAATACCTGCCTGCGGGTATTGATCCGGCGAGTATTGATCATTTAAGTTTATATTCCGATGAAGCGTTTGCGAGGCTGGGCAAAAACGCCGATGTGGATTATAAGATCGCCGATCCTCTGCGGTACTCAAGCGAAAAACAATTCGATATCGTCTCGCTTAATCTCCACGGATGTGCCGATCTTATCGAATACAGAAAAGAGACCGCGCTGTTTATAGAACGATTAAGGGGATTTTTGAAAAATGACGGTGTCTTATTCGTAAGCGCGCCCTCGGACGAAAATTATATTTCGCCGCGGCTGGGGGAATACCTGGCGCCGCTTTACAACACGCTGAAAGCGAGTTTCGATTCGGTGACGGTGATACCGGGGGCTAAGGCAGGATTTGTTTGCCGAGATCAGAGGTTTATGAAATTCGAAATGAACCCCGAGCTGAACTTACAAGTGTTGGGGATAGAATCGCCCTATTTTAACACTCCTATGATCGAAAACAGGCTGTTGCCGTATCGGGTATCGAATTTTATGAATTCTCTGGGAGATGATGAGGCAATAAACGAGATAGGAAAGCCACACGCCGTATATCGTTTTATGAAATGGCAGAGCGCGGCTTTCGGGCGATCCGGCCTGTTTTTCGATTTATACAGTTACCCGTTTATTCTAATTTCGCCGCTCCTTATAATCCCATTTATCATCTCGAAATTGAAATCGGTTCCCGTTCCCGCTGTATTGGGGGTGACATTATTCGGCTTCGCGGGAATGGCCCTGGAGATAACGTCGCTCTATCTTTTTTCCACCCTTTTCGGGTCGTTGTATCTACATATAGGATTGTTGATAGCTTTATTCATGGCCGGTCTGGCGCTTGGCGCGACGGTAATTCACAGAATAAATCGTTATTTTTTGGTTTTAATTAACATAGGCGCCGCTTTGGTATTGGGAGCGGCCTTCGGCCTTTCGGGCTCTTTTTTAAGCTTGAAGGTTTCGTATGTTCTATTGTATATGATATCGTTATTTGCCGGTTTTGCCGCCGGCGGAGGGTACGCCGTGTTCGCGAATCGTTGCAATGGCGACAATTCCTTTGGCGCAACCTTATACGGCGCTGATCTTTATGGGGCGCTAACCGCGGCGGTCGCGGTTCCCGGTATACTGATGATTTCAGGGCTCGGCGTGGTAATGATTTTAGTTGGAGCGGTAAGTTTGATAATAGCGGCAACTTTTTTCGGCCGATAAGAGTAAAAGTAGAAAAATAGAAACCGATGCTTCTCTAAGTTTGTTGTTTATCATGGAAGCTTAAATAATATGGAGGATTAATGAAGACTAAGATTAAAATAGGATCGGCGGCTGTTGCAATATTCATGGTTATCGCGCTTTTCGCTATATCATTCGCCCAGCATTCAACAGATTCTATTTATTCGCTTGTGAAGCTCTCTTCGGATATCGCTTTTAAAATTAACGCGCGTTATGTTGACGAGCTCGATATAAAAGATCTTATTTATTCCGGTATAAGGGGTATGATCGATACCCTGGATCCCTTTTCGGAATTCCTTGAAAAGAAGGATTTCGATCATCTGATGGAGGCAACGTCAGGGAAATATTCCGGTCTGGGTATGACCATTTTTTTGAAGGACGATTGGGTTACGATCGTCTCTCCTATGGAGGGTATGCCCGCATACAGGATGGGATTGCGAGCCGGAGACCGGGTGACCGCTATCGACGGAGAATCGGCCAAGGGGATGTCCACGCAGGAAGCGTCGAAATTGATGCGAGGCGAGGCCGGCACCGAAGTTACCCTGTCCATTTCCCGCGAAGGGGTTGACGAGTCTCTCGAATACACTATTGAAAGAGCGGTTATAACGATAAAGATGGTACCATACGCGGGCATTATCAGTGAAGGCGATAGCAAGATCGGTTATGTCAGGCTGGCTAGGTTCGGCGAGGAAGCCGATAACGAGCTCAATGCCGCTATTCAGAAGGTGACCGCCGAGCATATCGACGGGTTGATTTTCGATCTGCGCTCCAATGGCGGCGGCTTATTGAACCAGGCTGTTAAGGTCTCCAATAACTTTCTGCCAAGAGGCACGGAGGTTGTCTATACGCAGGGAAGAGTCTCCGATCAAAACAGGAAACATTTCGCCACCAAGGACCCGGTGATTCCGGATATTCCCATAGTCGTGCTGGTTAACGAAATGTCGGCGTCGGCATCCGAAATTGTCGCAGGGGCGATACAGGATTCCGATAGAGGCGTGATTATCGGAAATACAACTTTTGGCAAAGGACTGGTGCAGCAGATATATCAGCTTACCGAGGGATCGGCGTTGAAGTTGACAACAGCCAAATGGTATGTGCCGTCAGGCAGATGTATACAGAAGGATTCGCGTTCCACGCGTCATCCTGAGGATTTCGCCCAAGACACCGATTCGACCACGATCGATTCAAGCGCGTTGGAGATGTTTTACACCAAAGGCGGCCGAATCGTTTATGGCGGTGGCGGCATCAGCCCCGATATAACGGTAGAAAGACAGGAGCTATCGCCTTTATCGATGAATCTCGAGCGGCTTTCGATGTTTTTCGATTTCTCCATCCGATACACCATCGAACATCCCGACCTTCCAGCTGATTTTGAGGTCAGTGATGAAATGATCGCCGAATTCAAGGATTTTATGGACGAGAAGGAATTTACTTATAAGGGACAATTGGAAAAAGCGTTTGATAAATTCAAAAGCGAAATCGATACCGTTGGCAGGACCGATGATTTCTCCGACGAATTAGCCCGCATAGAGCAGTTGCTTCAGTCTGATAAGGATGACGAATTCGACAGAAGCATAGATTATGTCAAGCGAGGGATAAAACGAGATATCCTAACCAGGCTTCATGGTGAATCCGCGGTGTACGATCAGATAGTGCTCAAAACCGATCCATATGTTATTGAAGCGGTAGGTATACTCGTATCGCCCGGGGAATACGCCAGTATACTGAGCGAATAAGAAATAGATAAAATCGGCGAAAAGCCGGCCCTTCAAGGGTCGGCTTTTATTATGATAAACAGAGAAAAAATTTACATTATTACTTGACAATGATTATGGTTTGCGATAAAATTCGTCTCAATGCGCTCCGGATGGGGAGTAATTGTTAATGGGCTTGTTTGGAAAGTCCCCCAATTTTGTATAGCGGAACGGGTGCGTAAACTACGGTTTAAGGGTACTCTGTTTGTTGATTGAGATTCCCGGCCTCAAGGAGGGAGAGGTTTTATGATCTCAGCTGAAAAAGCTTTACAAATTGTATTGGATCATACCCGCACATTGGAACCGAGCGAGGTTCCGCTTCTAAGCTCTATCGATATGGTATTGGCCGATGATATAATCGCGGCCGAGGATTATCCACCGTTCGATAAATCTACTATAGATGGGTTTGCGATTAGAAGCGCGGAAATCGCGCGAAGCGACCGGGCTAAACCGACCACTCTTATTCTTGACGGTGATATTAAAGTCGGCGACTGCTGGGACAAACCATTAGTATCGGGTCACGCTGTGAAGGTGGCCGCCGGGGCGCCTCTCCCGGAGGGCGCGGACGCGGTGGTCTCAGGCGATTACGCAGTACGGGAAAGCTCGAAAAAAGTGAAAATCTATAAAAGCGAAAAACCTGGCGAGCATATTATTATCAGAGGCGACGATGTTGAGAAGAGCTCGGTGATTCTTCCCAAAGGGAGAATTGTAAACGCCGCCGATATAGGTCTGTTAGCCGCCACTGGAGCCGGTCCGATACCCTGTTACCGAAAACCGAGAATATGCTTCTTTGCCTCCGGAAACGATCTGATCTCACCTCTGGCTCCGGCCGAGGCGGGCAAAATCAGGGCAAGCGCTTATTATACCCTGCAGATTCAACTTCAAAGATACGGAGCCGATCCGGTTGACCTGGGAATTCTACAGCTCGATCCCGATGAGATTAAAACGAATATTGAAAAGGGACAATGTTGCGATATGATGATCATAACATCGGGAGCGTCAGGCGGCGATTTCGATTACTTAAAAGCCATTTTACAAAAGTATGGTCTCGATTTGAAATTCTGGCGGGTGGCTATCAGGCCTGGAAAACCGTTTGTTTTCGGTATGTTCGATAGCATGCCGGTATTCGGGCTTTCAGATAATCTCCTGTCTTCTATGGTTGTACTCGAGCATTTTGTAAGGCCGAGTATCATGAAAATGCAGGGTAAAAGTGAGGATCGACGGATGGAGGTCAAAGCGCGTCTGGAGAAAGATATCAGGGGCGGTAACGGTATCACCTGTTTCGTCAGAGCCGAGGTTCGCTTGACCGACGATGGATTTGTCGCCACGCCGCTGGGTATGCGAACGTCGTACCTGGCCAAGGCATTTCTCACCGCCAATGGTTTTATCACACTTCCGCCGCATATCCCGGGATTCGGCGCGGGGGAGATGGTTAAGGTCCAGATTATCGGTGATAATATTGCCATGAATTAAGCGATCTAAACGAGTTTTTTTCATATATAAAAAGGGTGAGGCAACCTCGACACGACGCGATTTTTGAATGTTATCGCATGGGTTCAATATGTTGAACCCCTACAATAATTGATATCTCAATTTGATTGAATTTTACTGAATATTCACGCTACACGCATAAAAAAACCCCCGGTCGACACCGGGGGTAAGATGCGAAAACGGATTTCACTTTATTAGCGTCATCCTTTTCGTAGCGGTGCCATAATCTGTTATGATAGAGTAAAAATAAACCCCCGAAGGCGCGTCTTCCGAATGCCAGGTTATTTGATAGAGTCCCGCAGGCCTATTTCGTTCTCTAATGGTATCGATGGATCTGCCCAGAATATCGTAAACCTTTATACTCACAGTCGCTGCGGCAGGAAGATCATATTTTATGGTGGTTGCGGCGTTGAACGGATTTGGATAGTTCGTATATAATCGTATCTCGTTTGGCAACAGGGTGATTTCATTTTCATCTGTGGAAGTTTGGGTATAAATGAACTCCACATAGTTATAATTCATGACTGGCACCGCCAGAACATAATCCTGCTTGTTATAATAGATATCGGCAGGGCCACCGGAATTGGTATAATACAACTCAGGCGGGTAAGTGAATGTGCTATCGAACATATAGATCGATGAAGTTCCCCAGGAAGAAAAGTAAATATTCCCTTCGTTGTCCTCTGTGATACCGTCGAGATTATTACGTCCGGTATTGACGATTGTCGTAACCGAGGAGTCCTGGAGGTTTATAGCCTGAATAGGAGAATTATGTCTAAATGACACGAGCAACAGGCGATTATGCCGCTCATCAAAATATATACCGTTGGGATAAACAATGCCATTATCTGCGAAAACGGAATAGTTTTGATCGCTCAATCTTATCTTATAGATTTTGCTTCCGTAAACATCGGTGACGTAGATATTGCCCGAGGTATCGGAGGTAATATCATTCAGATTTATCATCCCGTCGATCATGACGTGCATCACAAGCGATGTATCGGACAAATCGAAACCTTTGATTCCCTGATCGATGCAGGCGGCGAATACCGTATTCCCTTCGATATGGAGCCCGTTTTTGCAGTACTCGTTTGTAACGAAATAACTTTGATTCCCCTCGCTGTCTATAGCCACGATATGACCGGTCAACCAGTTTGATGCTAAATATCGGTTATTCACAGAG
>JAZGHS010000079.1:0-17494 GCA_036481315.1 Candidatus Zixiibacteriota bacterium
TAACTGCCGGTTTCGAAATGACCATCGGCGAGTATTTCCACCTTCTGACCGAGTATATTGAAAACCTCTAAAGATACCGGGCCGGGTTCGGAAATTGAGAATTCTATTTGGGTCGACGCATTGAACGGGTTAGGGTAATTTTGGGATAACGAGAATCCAACTGGTATTTCGGGGTCATCCGTATCGGTCTGATACATAGAACCGGTGGTAAATTTGATCGCCCTGGAGTTTGACAGGGGAGCAGCGCCGTCGGTGTAATTGTCATTAAATAAGTAACCTATTCCGTCGGTTATATCGGGGGAGGCGATTCCGACCGATGCCGAATAGGTGCTCTGAACGTCATTATACTGGAAGATGATTTCATTGTCGCCGGTAGCGGTCGGCCAGGCGGCGGTATCAAGAAAGATAATCTCGAATGTCTGATTTCTATATACATCATCATCGTAGGCGTTATTCCATCCGATAATGAATCGAGAACTATCCGTATCGTGATGGTAATAAATCCGAAGGTTGGTTTGTTTGAAATCGTCCCAGAACGCGGCGATCATCGCGGGGGCATTCTGCGGGGCAGGAATAGGTGTGTTATGCCACGCGTTCCACCACGACTCCCCTAAGGCCACGAATCCATTATCGCAAATAGTAATTTCAGCGTATGGTTGGCCGTAATAAAATACCTGGAACGGCAGAGAGATAGTCTCGACCTCGTCATCATTAACAGTCACGTAATCCCAGTTTTGTGTATCGATGTCGACCCAATCATAAACCGGATGATCCGAGTATGAAACGTCTGTGTTATCGAAACAGTAATATCCGTAATTGTCCGGTCCTATCGGGTCGCTTGAGGATACGATACCCACCTGCTCTCCGAACGCCGCCGTCATCCGGACAGGGCCTTCGCCCTCTATCGCAAGTGTGAAATTGATAATGTGTCCCACATAAATAGCGGGGTCAACGAACAGAGTGAAAGTATCATCGCTATTATCGAACACCCTTCCCGGATCGCAATCGCCTAACACGGCGGTAGAATCGAGAATAGTTATCTGATCGTCGAAGCATCGTAATACAACCTGCGCGCCGGTAATGGCCTGGGCTCCGGTATTCTGTAATTCCACAACTAATTCCACCGTTTCGCCGGGATCGATCGTACCGTTGCCGCCGTCCTCGATAATTATATCTGTTGCTACGAACTCGGCCGCCTCCACAGGTACCTGAACCATCGATTGCCAGCTATGGCCGTTGTCGTCGCTAATCGCTATCATAAGATCCAACCGGGAACCGTTTAGAGCATCGGGGGAGAACTCAATCAAATAAGGCAAATCGGTCGAACCGTCTTCACCGGGCGCCAGGTCGGGATATTCGGCAGTATTTCGCGTAATATCGATATGCGGGCTTTCGCAGGCGATCTCCGCCGTTAAGCCGAATGCCGTTTCTGATTGACCGAAATTCTCCAAGGTTAGATACAGTTCTATTATTTCCGACGGGCTGCAATTGCCGTCGTTGTTGCCCGACGATTCTCCGATGTCGTCATCGTCAACAATATGCGCGTTGTAGCCTACGGTAACCGCGTTATTGACAAAGGTAATTATTCCCTCGTGAGGAATGAAATTGCGAGCGGTTATGGTGACGGCCATATCGCCGATTGTAGTTGGATGTACGGGAAGATCAACCGATCCGCTAACGTCGGCGAATTCACCTGTAAATACTTCGCCGTCCTTCCATAGGCATATATAAGCCCCCTCTAACGCTTCACCGGATCTGTTAGTTACGTTTATATTGGCGTGGTTTTGGCCGAACTCTTGAGATTCATCGTATGTTACCGTCATTTCCTCGGGTATTTGCGTCCAGCAGTTCAATTCCGGGTCGCCTAAAACGTTGTAGCTGTTAAAATACGATTCTGCCCGTCCGTTGGGATAAGTGTCGGCGGGGAAAGCGTAATAAAGAGTCATCTTGCCCATGAGCTGAGCCTGAGTTATGGTGTAAACGTCCTCCACTAAATATGCCCAGTAGATTCCGGCATCGATAGCGTTATTGAATCGGGTATGGGAATCGTGATTGCTTGTACCTATAAACCCGGCTCCGCCTTTATTCGACATCCTGATCCAGGTCTCTCCGAAACAAACGTCGGTGTAGTCGTTGTAATCGCCGGTACCGCAGACAATAGAAGTCATAACCGGATACCGGGGACCGTTTGAAAGTTGATAAAGATTTCCGCTATCGTAAAAGGGGGATGACCATCCCGAAGGCCAACCGTAACCGCGGTAGTTGACATATCCCACTCCCCCGTTTATGGAGGCGTTAATCTCGCTGGGATAGACCGGATCCCAGTACGATTCGAAAAACGTATCCACCTGCGTGAAACCGACATTCTGCATCAATTCCCGGCACCAGAGCTTGGTTATCCTGGGGCTCACGAAATATCCATCATCTCCTCCGGAAATCATGGTCCCTTTAAGATACCAGTCGGTATCGTCCATGTACGGCTCTCGTTCATAGGTGAAGAGCTTGGTTGTATAATTCTCAAGGTCATTGACATAATCGACAGAGACTCTTCCGATAAACAGCTCCGGGAAATAGTCTCCGCCCGATAAAAAGGTATAATAGTTATCCGATTCGATATCGCCTATACCGAAGGGGTTGTTATAGGTACGGGTTACAATACCGTATCCCGACGGCATGGTAACGTCGGCCACAATATTGATATAATCCGGCTTGACTACACAGGAATCGAAACGGGCGGAAATGTAATTTTTAATTGTAATATATGACGGGTTCGAGCCGAACTCGCTTTTGGCGATAAACTCTATATCGTATCCTTTGGCCTTTTTCCACTCGGCCATCGGTTGTATATGGTCATAAAACGGATCGGGATAAATAAACCAGTAGGCGCCCCGGGTGATCTCGATTGGGTCGAATATCAAAATATTATCGAGTGTCGATCGGTAGATCGGCAGAAAAGCCTCCGATATGCCGCTATCGTACATGGTCAGTTGAGAGCCGGAATGCTCTACCTCGATTTCGATATTATCATAAACCCTCAACACCGAATTATCTGCATCGTATTGCATAGGCGAGAAGGTAATGGCGTAGATTCGGACATCCCTCATTATGCCGGCTACTTCCCCGATAACTATATTTTCTTGAAGGCTTGCTGTCCTTGACGCCGCTTTCGGATCGTCGATTTGATACGATGCCAGCTCCTCCTGGTCGGCGGGGGAGAGGACGATATCGGACAGATCCGCGAAATTGGCGTTTTTGATGGTCAACCGCGGTTCGGAATCGAAAGGCACCGCGATCATGCGGGTGATAGTGGGAAGTAAAACGCCTCGATCGCTTAAGAAGGCGCCGCGGGACATGCCGAACTGTTCGGGCAGGGAGATAGCGTATGTTTCACTTCCGTTTACGACCGATTGCCGGTAATCCAATTCCGAAACGGTTAGACTCATTGCCGTCCGGTTAATATCCGCCGATAGGGTGGTGACAGCATCCTGACCGTCGTTCAATACGAAATTACCGTTTCCGGCGCCGAACGCCATGGTGTATGTCATTCCCAACAAAACCGCTATACGGAGACTCATCTTTTTACCTCCCTATTAACATTGAAATACCGGGTCGCGCCAATAAAATCCATCCTGCTTTTTTATCTTAACAAAAAACGAAGCTTTGACGTTCCAGCAATCGGTATCGGCGAATACCGGACAGCTTCCGTTTTGCGTAAATATAAAGGAATTTGACTGATTTCAAAAGGAAATTTGACCTTGGGCAGTGATGTTAAGCTTAGGATACATTAAAAAAATAAGGCTTGCCAAGGGGGTAGCTCGATGAGCGAGGCCTGCCCGCCGGGAGGGCGGTAGAAGTGAGATATCGCTTGACAGAATTTATATAATTCCGCTAATTGTGGGTATAAACATCGTCGATTGACATCGTTGATCGTAGGGATGTGGTAATTTGTATTAAAGCATATAGAAGCGGAGGATTGTGATGATAATCGCGAAAGCTGTTTTTGGGAAGGCGATATTTATATTGATCGCGACATGCATTGTAGGCTCTGGATCGGTTAAGGCCGATAATGTGGAATACTTGGGTTCGACGTTATGGAATAGCTGTCAGAAAACCGTGGTTGTCGGGGATTATGCTTATTCTACCTTCCATAATGGACTTCAGATTACCGATATTTCATCCCCGTCAAACCCGGTGGTTGTCGGGCGCGAGCACATTAGGATGGTTGAGTACGATGGTTACTATTGGGTGATGGATTTAGCAGTTTATGGTGATTATGTTTACTGGACAACGAATTATGATCTTCTAATAATAGATGTTTCTGATCGAACTAATCCGACAGTGGCTGGTGAATTCGATATTCCCGGTATTACCTACACGATTTGTATTGAGGGAAATTTCGCTTATATTAACGGAGCTGGCGCCGAATACAATTTTTGGATTTTGGATTTAACCGAACCGCTCAATCCTGAAATTGCCGGAAGCTTGCATGTACCATCGGTAATTTATGAAATTAATGTAACCGGCGACTACGCTTATCTGGCATGCGCGACTAACGGCCTGCAAATAGTAAACGTATCCGATCCCTCCAACCCGGTTATAGCCAGCGTATATATCGTCCATTCATATTTATTGGCCATCACCGTATCCGGGGATTACGCCTATCTGACCGGTGACAATCCGTCGCTATTATTCATATTCGATATCTCTGATCCCCATAACCCCGCTCTTTTAGCAACTAACACTCCTGATCGGACGCACCCTTACGTATTTGCCTCCGGATCGCTGGTTTATTCCTTCGCCCCGCAAGGCATTTTCAAAATAGAGGATTATTCCGATCCTGATAACCCGATTATTATCGGGGAATTTCAACAATTCAATTCGTTTATGTACCCCAATCATATATTTGTCGCGGGTAATAACGCTTTCATTTCCGACGATTACGGGGGAGTTCATATACTCGACGTCTCGGACCCCAGTCAACCGGGGCTTCTGGCTAATACTTCGTCAACACGCTATGTTTCAGGGAATATTATAGTAGACAACTACGCTTTTGTAATCGATATATTCAGAGGCATGTTTGCTGTTGATATCTCTGATCCGGAAAATCCGGTTTATATTAACAGGTATTTTCTCGGTGACGGCCATTTCGGCGGATTTACTGATATCGCGATTCAAGAAAATTTCGCGTTTTTGACGATATATATGGAGGGGGATCTGCATATTGTCGATATTTCCGATCCTTCCGATCCTGTTGGGATTTCCAGGCTGGATCTTCCGGGATCCAGCCGCGCTATTTTCGTCTCGGAGCATTACGCTTATCTTGCCAATTCCAATTCAAGCCTTTATGTTATCGATATTATCGATCCTTACGATCCGCAATTGATTGGCGAATACAGCACATCGAGTCCTTTCGACGATGTGTATATCAGCGAAGACTATGCCTATATCAGCGGTGGTCCGTACGGACTTGAAATTTTAGATATTTCCGATCCGACTGCTCCGGAGTTGGTCGGAACTTACGATGATCACGGAGGCGGTGAATTAGTGGTTGCGGATGATCTGTTATATAGGGCAGACGGCGGAAGTTTTGATATTATAGACGTTTCGGCTCCGCAAACGCCAGCTTTAATTTCTCATTTATATCTGGATTATCCAACCGCGAGCATTTTTGTTGAAAATAATCTGGTGTGCTTGGGTGTCGGCTATTATACTCCTAATCCCTCAGTGGGTGGTTTTTTTGTAATAAATGTCTCGTTGTTGTCTAATCCGACAATTGTAGAAGAATACGTTAATGTTAGCGGAATATATAAGGGAATAGTTTTAAGGGATGATTATATCTACGCGGCCGCGGAAAACTCGTTTCAAATCTTTCAATACACCAACAGCGGGTGCGTTTACGGTATCGGCGACTACAACGGCAGCAGAGCATTCAACATTGCCGATATCATATCCGCCTTCGCCAAACTCAAGACCGGCTCGCCGGACGCGTCGATGCTGTGCGAATGCCCGCCGGGAAGCGGCGATGTCTGGGCGGTGGCCATGGATCTCAACAACTCCTGCGGCTTCAATCTCGCCGATGTTATAGCCGGGTTTTCTAAACTGAAAACCGGCGCTCCGGAATTGGTGCCGTGTGACGCCTGCCCGCCGGGCGGGCGGTAGGTTCTATTAAATCGATATAAGATTGATTTTTCGAATAATCAGGAGGATCGCCATGAGATTCGCGAAGGGTGTTTTGGGGAAAGCGATTTTCGTTTTGATCGCTGTATGCGTTTTAGGTGCGGGTTCGGTTACGGCCCAGGATATAGAGTTGATTGGGTCGTATGAGTACCAATCATTAAAAGCCATAGCGATCAAAGATAATTACGCTTTTTTATCTTCACATGTCTATGGTAGTCTGTTAATTTTAGACATTTCCGACCCTTCGAATCCTGTTTTTCTATATGAGTATTCACCGGCCCGTGGAGGATACGAATTTCATATTTCCGGCGATTTGCTCTATGCGGCATGCGGGAACGGGGGTATGGATATAATTGACATCTCGGATCCGTTGAATATTAATCTTGTAACTAACTGGACTGTAAATTCGCAGCTAAACGATATTTATATAGTAGATAATATCGTGTTTATAGCTATGATGTCAGCCGGTCTTTATATAGTGGATGTTTCTCAACCTGGAGATCCTGTTGTGTTAGGCCATTATCCATATACCAATCATTTTCACATGATCCATATTGTCGTTTCGGGTGATTACGCGTACGTTGGAGGAGACGGTTCTTTTGGTTGGGAAGGAATTAAAATATTTGATATCAGCAATCTCGAGGATCCTACCGTGCTCAATGAAATCCAGATGCCATTTCCCAGAGATTTGCTATTAAGAGATGATATGATCTTTATTGCCCATAATGACGGATTAATGATCGTGGATATAACCGATCCATTATCGCCAGACATAATCAGTGATCTCCCAACCGATGATTTTTCGTTGGGACTATTCCTTGAGGGGGATTTAGCGTTTGTGGCCAATAGATTTTCAGGGATGTCAATAGTAGATATATCCGATCCCTATAACCCTGCTTTTCTCGCGAATTACGATACTGATGCTGAGGCGGTAAACGTTTTACAAAACGGATACTATACGTATCTTGTAGATGAAGACATCTATTTACATCCTGGTTCCCTGGATATTCTATGGTATCCTCACTTGGACAGCGGGGCCGTATCCGGGATTATTACAAACGAAATAAGCGAACTTCTGGAAAATGTAGCGGTTTCGGTTATAAATGCCCCGATGAAAGATTCCAGCGATATTGACGGTAGCTATCTCCTTGAGGGTTTCTACACTGCCGAATATGATATCAGTTTCAGTCATTCGTATTATAGAGACACGGTCGTTACGGGGGTAGCTATTGAATCCGGGTTGATGACCTATCGTGACGTGATAATGGGATATCCCCCGCTGGCGGATGTCGGGTCCTCGGCGATATTGAGCCCCATAGATTCCGTGCTTGAAGGGGCGCCGTATTATCCGGTGACGGAGATAACCAATTTCGGTTACAATTCGCAAACGTTCGATCTTGTATTCGAGATATACGATTCGCAAACGAACGATCTCGTTTTTACCGATATAACTTCGGCATATAACATTCCGGCGACGACTATTGACACCATAACATTTGCCGAATCGTTTACACCGGGGCACGCGACAACGTATGACCTGGTTTCCTATTCGGTTCTCTCCGGCGATGAAAACGCGTTGAACGATACGGCAACCGCCGTCTGTCATAGCTATAGGATATATCCTCTTGTCGAGGAAATGTCGGCTACTGCTGTTTCCGATTTAGTTATGGACGTGGACGTTTCAAACAATTATGCATTTCTTTGCAGGGGCGGTTTGAATGTATTTGATGTCTCCGACCCGGTAAATCCGATAGCAGTGGCGGCTCTGCCCCTGGATTGCTATAGTATTTGTATAGAAGGGGATTACGCTTACCTTTTGTCAAATCAACCTACAAATCGTCTGGAGATAGTCGACATTTCGGATCCGACCGATCCGTTTGTTAGCGGCTTCTGTGATATCTATATAACACATGGGAGTCCCTTCTGCGATTTATTTGTCCGGGGAGACTACGCGTATGTATCTGACCTGTATTACGGACTTCAAATTATAGATGTTTCCGATCGGACAAACCCGTTGTTTGTGACATTCTATGAGCCGCAAGACGATTTATACTCAGCATTTGTTCGGGACGATTACGCGTACTTGAGTGTCGGGCAATACGGCGTTGAGATTTTGGATATTTCGATTCCGGAAAATCCATTGTTCGTGGGAAGTTATGATACACCCGGAATTGCTTACAGAACTTTTGTGGAGCGTGATTATGCCTACGTAGCCGACAGCTCAAGCATGCAAATCCTGGATATATCAAATCCTTCGAATCCCATATTTATAGGCCAGTATGACGCTCAAATGTTCATATACCGGGTAATAGTCCAACCCCCTTATGCTTACGTTCTGGATTACAATTTGGCGGTTGTTGATATTTTATCTCCCCAAAACCCTGTATACGCCGCCGGCTACAGCGAAATATCGAACTGGATTTGGGATCACTTTGTCCGGGGGTCATACATCTATCATGCCGAGGATAATTTATTCAGGATTTTGAGATTTCCTACCAGCGGTTCAGGTTGCCAGTATGTCGTCGGCGATTTCAACGGCAACTTAAACTTCAACATCGCAGATGTTATAGCCACATTCTCCAAGCTCAAGACCGGCTCCCCCGAGGCTTCGCTCTTGTGCGACTGCCCGCCGGGAAGCGGCGACGTCTGGGCGGTGGCCATGGATCTCAATAACTCCTGCTCTTTCAATGTCGCCGATGTCATAGCCGGATTCTCCAAACTTAAAACAGGTGAGCCTGAATTGATACCCTGCGAACTCTGCCCGCCGGGCGGGCGGTAGAAGCGAGATATCGCTTGACAGGATATGTATAATTCCGCTAATTGTAGGTATAAGCATCTTTGAATGACACCGCAAGTTGTATGGGATGCGGTAATTTGTATATAACTTTATAGCTTTGGAGAGTTACCATGAGGGTCGCGAAAGCTGTTTTGGGGAAAGCGATTATTATATTGATAACGGTTTGTGTTTTAGGCTTAGGCTCGGTTAATGCCCAGAATGTGGAGTATGTGGGATCGACGTTGTGGAATGAATGTTTGGTTACAGAAGTTCAGGGGAATTACGCCTACTGCGGATTAAATAATGGGCTTATTGTGTTGGACGTGTCAAATCCTAATACCCCGATATTGGCTGGTCAATTGCCGATCGAGAATTATTATTCCTGGGAATATTTTGCTGCCGATTTGTCCGTTTCCGGTGATTATGTTTATTTAAGCGGCCCATATCATGCGCTCTGGATTGTGGATGTTTCCGATCCCTCACAACCTGCTCTTGTCAGTGAATTTGATTTGCCCGGTAATTCCAATAAGATTTATGCCCATGATGATCATGTTTACCTGGCTTATGAAGTCAGTTATAACGAAGGCGAATTATTTATCATCGATGTTTCTGATCCAACTAATCCAGTTGTCGAGGGCAGCTTATATGGCTTCCACTCAATATATGATATTTTTGTTTCCGGAGACCTCGCGTACATCGCAGATTCGAACAACGGTCTTATGATTATCGATATCTCCGATCATTCCAACCCCCAAATATCGGCGACACTAGATATCGGGATCGGTATATGCCGCTTATATGTTACCGGGAATTACGTATATACGATCGGATGTCCGTCGGATCGACTCAGCATCATCGATGTCTCAGATCCGGCAGCTCCTGAATTGATAAGCAATCTTTATCATTCGCTTCACAGTACAGGCATAAGCGTCGTCGGCTCTTATGCTTATATTTCCGCTCGTTATGGCAAGCTGGCAACAATCAATATTACAGATCCCCATAACCCATTTATAACCGGAATATCTGAAGAAGATCCCGCGGTTACGGTTTTGGATAAACACCTTTTTGTCTCTGAAAATTATGCCTATATATCGGACGCATACGGTGGGCTCCAAATACTCGATATTTCCGATCCGTATCAGCCCGAATTCGCTAGTAAATACTCACCATCGAGAAAAGTGCAACAGGTTACCCTATATGGTAATTATGCGGTTGTCGCCGACGCTTTACGCGGGATAAACATAGTAGACATATCGAATCCTTCCGATCCGACTCCGGTATCTTTTATCGAACCGGAGCATTATGGTATAGCGCGATTTTCAATCTTCAATGATTACCTCTATACATTTGAGGCTTTACAAGATCATAGTAGTTTTCGAATTATGGATATTTCGGATGTCTATAATCCCATACTTCTGGGGACCTTGGATATGGAGCATACTAGTGCCCGCGTATTCGTATCGAGTTCATATGCCTACCTTATAAAATGGCCGACGGGTTTGGAGGTAATCGATGTTTCCAACCTTGAAAACCCCCTAAATGTCGGCAGCTGCGAAACGCCGAACAATGGTTTTGATCTATTTGTATCCGGGAATTATGCCTATATCCCGGCGGGATATGAAGGTTTGCAAATCATAGATGTTTCCGATCCAAATGAACCTGCTTATATTCAAACTTTTCAAGAAATAAAAGGATTTCCTATATACATATCCGGTGAATACATGTATTTGGCCGGAGGTACAATCAGCATATTTGATATTTCTAATCCCCTTAATCCGATATCGATCGGATCCTGTTATTTAAACTATAGGGCGGAGGATATTTACGTTTCCAACGGATTGGCCTACGTCGCGGAATCCTATGGCGGGCTTGAAATAATCAATGTCTCTGATCCGGGTAATCCAAGGCCTATCGCATATTTCGATACACCAGGTGAAGCCGGTTTCGTGGAAGTCGACGGTGATAATATCTATATAGGAGATCTTCGTTCATTTATTGTGCTTCAACACACTGGCAGCGGATGCGGTATTTACACAATGGGCGACTATAACGGCAGCCGAGTCTTCAACATTGCCGACATTATATCCGCGTTCTCCAAACTCAAGACCGGCTCGCCCGAAGCTTCGTTGCTATGCGAGTGCCCTCCGGGAAGCGGCGATGTCTGGCCGGTGGCCATGGATCTCAACAACTCCTGCTCGTTCAATGTTGCCGATGTCATAGCCGGGTTCTCAAAACTCAAAACAGGCGAACCTGAATTGATACCCTGCGAAGCCTGCCCGCCAGGAGGGCGGTAGGTTCTATTAAAACGATATAAGATTGCTTTTTCGAATAATCAGGAGGATTGCCATGTCAATCGCAAAAACTATTTTAGGGAGGGCGATATTTGTATTGATCGCGATATTCATTTTAGGCTCTGGATCGGTTAAAGCCGATAATGTGGAATACTTGGGTTCGACGTTATGGAATAGCTGCCAGAAAACCGTAGTAGTTGGGGATTACGCCTATTCCACTTTCCAAGACGGTCTTCAGATAACCGACGTTTCATCCCCGTCAAATCCGGTAGTTATCGGGCAAGCGCATATCAGGATGGTTGAGTATGACGGTTACAATTGGGTAATAGATTTAGCGGTTTACGGCGATTATGTTTACTGGACCACAAATCACGATCTTCTGATAATAGATGTCACTGACCGAACTAATCCTACCGTAGCGGGTGAATTCGATATTCCCGGTATAACTTACATAATTTGTATTGAAGGAAATTACGCTTATATCAGCGGGAGTGGTGCTGAATACAATTTCTGGATACTGGATATTTCCAACCCCCTCTATCCGGAAATCGCCGGAGGCCTTCATTTACCATCCGTAATTTACGAAATTAACGTAATCGGGGATTATGCCTATATCGCAAACGGAGATAACGGTATACAGGTTATCAATGTTTCCGATCCCAATAACCCGGTTATAACCGGCGGATTTATTGTTGACGATTATTTATTAAGTATAACTGTTTCCGGGGATCTGGCGTTTACGACAAGCTGCCATCCATCGATGTTATTTGTCTTTGATATCGCTGATCCCTTTAATCCCTTTCTAGTCGAATCCTCGGAATTAAACAGGTGCGAGATACCTACTTTTGCGTTGGGATCGCTTTTTTACTATTTCGACAGTCAGCTTGATGTTAATATAGCGGATTATTCAGATCCTAATAACCCATTTATAGTGGGAACATTCGAATTCGATTTTATTTTACCCAACCATCTCTTTATCGAGGGGAATAACGCTTTTGTATCCGACGATTTCGGCGGTGTTCATATACTTAACGTGGCAAACCCCACAGAGCCTGAATTAATGGCAAACCTCTCCACCACACGGTGGCTAAGGAAAAACATGATCGTCGGCGAATACGCTTATATAGTTGATTCATTTAAGGGTATGTTTGTAGTCGATATCTCCGATCCGGAGTATCCCACCTTAATTTCACGGTATTTTCATGGTGATAGCGTTTTCGGTGGATTTGTCGATATAGCAATTCAGGATAATTACGCTTTCCTGGCGAAATCCCACGGAGGCGATCTGCATATAGTCGATATTTCCGATCCTTTTGATCCCGCTGGAGTTTCCACATTGGATCTTCCGGGATCTAACCTCGCCATTTTCGTTTCAGAGCACTACGCTTACCTTGCCAACTACGATTCCAGTCTTTACGTTATCGATATTCTCGATCCTTCCAATCCTCAATTGATTGGCGAATACAGCACCTCGAGTCCCTTAGCAGACGTTTATATCAGTGAAGACTATGCTTATATCAGCGGCTATTGGTGCGGGATCGAGATACTGGATATTTCCGATCCTTCTGGTCCGGTAAAGATCGGAAATTACGGTGATTATGGTGGCGGGGAATTAGTGGTTACGGGTGATCTGTTATATAGGGTAACCGGTAGTAGTTTTAGCATCATAGACGTATCAGATCCGTATGAGCCAAACTTGATTTCTTATTTATACACAGAAGGTGATGTTCAGAGTATTTTTTTAGAGAACAATCTGGTATATTTGGGTATTGGTAGTTCCCATTCCTTGTATGGCGGCTTATTGGTAATAAACGCGGCCGTTTTGTCAAATCCGATAATTGTCGAAAGAAATATAAGTATCCAGGGACCGACGGAAAGTATAGTTAAGAGAGACGATTATATTTACGCATCCACTGAGCACTCGTTTCAAATCCTTCAATACACCAACAGCGGTTGCGTTTACGGTATCGGCGACTACAACGGCAGCCATGCATTCAATATCGCCGATATCATCTCCGCCTTCTCCAAACTCAAGACCGGTTCGCCGGAGGCGTCGCTCTTATGCGAATGCCCGCCGGGCAGCGGCGACGTCTGGGCGGTGGCCATGGATCTCAATAACTCCTGCTCGTTCAATGTCGCCGATGTCATAGCCGGATTCTCCAAACTCAAGACCGGTTCGCCGGAACTTGAGCCGTGCGAGGCCTGCCCGCCTGAGGGATGATGGGATTTTTTAGATTAAAATTAAGATTGATTTTTTAAATTAATCAGGAGAATTACCATGAGAATCGCGAAAGCTGTATTAGGGAAGGCGATATTCGTATTAGTCGCGGTATGTTCTATAAGTTCCGGATCGGTTCTGGCTCAGGATATCGAGTTGATATATTCCGGCAGGTTTTTGGGAATATATTCAATCGCTATCGATGGGGATTACGCTTTTTTATCAACCACTGATGATATGGTAGTTTTGGACATTTCAGATCGCTCAAATCCTGATCTTTTATACGCGTACGAACTGCCTTGTAGAGCTGAAAATATGTTTATTCAGGACGATTTTCTTTATACGTCATGCGGTTATTCCGGAATGGATATTATAGATATTTCTAATCCCAGTGATATTTTTATCGTATCTAACCTGAATGTCGGGCATACAGACGAGGTTTTTGTTATCGGTACTACGGCATATCTGGCTACCCCTGATTCCGGCCTTTACATAGTGGACGTCTCTCAACCCGAAGAACCTGTCGTGGTAGGCTATTACCAAAATGATGATTTTGATATCTACGATGTCGTTGTTTCGGGTGATTACGCGTATGTTGCGGTAAATGGTCCTTCATATTGGTTTGGTATGCTGATTCTCGAAATCACTAACCCGGCCAATCCGATTCTTAGAAATACTCTTCAAACGACATATCGACCTGTGGATTTTGTATTACGAGACGATCTTATCTATGAGTCATATTTCTTTGGATTTAATATTATAGATATATCCGATCCCATCGCACCGGTTATTCTTAGCGATTTCCCGGCGGAAAACAGATTCTATGCGTTAGACGTTTTCAGAGATTTAGCCTACCTGTGCGACGGTATGAGAGGTTTATCCGTAGTTAATATTTCCGATCCTTATAATCCTGTTCTCCTGGCAAATCGTGAAACGGACGAATCGGCCGTCGGTGTTATTCAGTATGGATATTATACATTTGAAGTAATTGAATCTAGTTATTGGGAAGGTTATTTGAATATTTTATGGTACACGGGAATTGATAGCGGGGCAGTTTCTGGGGTAGTGACCAATGAAATAGGTGAACTATTGGAAGATGTCGCGGTTTCGGTAATAGCCGCCCCGATGAAAGATTCCACCGATACCGACGGTAACTATCTCCTGGAAGGTTTCTACACAGGCGTATATGATATCAGCTTCAGTCATTCGTATTATGAATATACGGTCGTTACGGGGGTAGCCATCGAATCCGGGCTGATAACTTATCGGGATGTGATAATGGGATATCCCCCGCTGGCGGATGTCGGGTCCTCGGCGATATTGAGCCCCATAGACACTGTCCTGGAGGGGGCGCCGTATTATCCGGTGATGGAGATAACTAATTTCGGCTACAATCCTCAATCGTTCGATCTCGTATTCGAGATATACGATTCACAAACGGACGATCTCCTTTTCGCCGATACCACTTCGGCATATGACATTTCTGAAATGACTATTGACACAATAACATTCGCAGAATCGTTTACTTTCGGGCACGCGTCGACTTATAATTCGGTTTCTTACACCGTTCTCCCAGGAGACGAAAACGCATCGAACGACACGGCAACCGGTGTTTGCCACAGCTATCTGGTTTATCCTCCGGTGGAGCAGATGTCGGCTACGGATATTCCCACCCATGTTATAGGTGTGGATGTTTCAGGCGATTATGCCTATATCCTGGCAGGTGGCCTGAGGGTGTTCGATGTCTCCGATCCGGAAAATCCGATAGAAGTAGTATATATGGATCAGCTTCTCTGCAACGTTATTTCTATCGAGGGTAATTACGCATATCTGCTTTCGAATGGTCTTGAGGTTGTCGATATCTCTGATCCGACTGATCCCGTTGTCATCGGCTTTTGCGATGTGGATAGAAGTGGGGAACTTTTCTATTCCGATCTGTTTGTACAAGGAGACTATGCTTACGTTTCCGAATGGGATCTGGGTCTTCATATAGTCGATCTGACCGATCGGTCAAATCCTACGCTGGTGACAACTTACCAATCGCAAAACAATGTAACGTCGGCGTATGTAAGAGATGGTTATGCCTATTTGAGTACCGGGGAATCCGGCTTGGAGATAGTTGATGTTTCGAATCCAGCCAATCCTCTTTTCGTAACGAGCTATGATACTCCGGGAGTCACCTACAGGACGTATGTGGATGATAACTACGCATACGTTGCGGATGAATCGAGCATGCAAATCCTGGATATTTCGAATCCATTTAATCCGGTGTTTGTAAGCCAATATGACGCCCACATAGCGATATATCGTATGTTGATCCAGGGTCCCTACGCCTACCTTCTTGACATCGATCTGGCTATCGTTGATGTTTTATCGCCTGAAAATCCGGTCTACACCGGTGGCTACAGTGAACGATCGTTTTACATTTGGGATCACGCCGTCCAGGGGTCGTATATTTATCTGGGCGAAGACTATCTATTCAGGATATTGAGATTTCCTACCAGCGGATCGGGTTGCCAGTATGTCGTTGGTGATTATAACGGTAATAACACCTTCAACGTAGCCGATATCATATCAGCCTTCTCCAAGCTCAAAACCGGTTCGCCCGAAGCGAGCCTACTATGCGAATGCCCTTTGGGCAGCGGCGATGTCTGGGCGGTGGCCGTGGATCTCAATAACTCATGTGGATTTAATATCGCCGATGTCATAGCCGGATTCTCAAAACTCAAAACAGGCGAACCTGAATTGATACCCTGCGAAGCCTGCCCGCCGGGCGGGCGGTAGAAGTTACGAATAAAATGTTTTTTCTAAGATAAACGGAAGGATTACCATGAGAATCGCGAAAGCTGTTTTTAAAAAGGCGATATTAATATTGATCTCGATAAGCATTGTTGGCGCTGGAGCGGTTAAGGCTCAGAATGTGGAATATGTGGGATCGGCGTTGTGGAATTTCTGTCAGGGGATCGAAATCAGGGATAATTACGCTTATTGTCTTTATGAAAGCGGCCTGCAAATTCTCGATATTTCGAATCCTGAGAATATAACTCTGGTAGGCCAGCTACATATCCAGAATTGTGATCTTGCCGATATATCCGTATCGGGAAATTATGCTTATATAAGCGTCTGGAGTACTGATCTTACAATTGTAGATATCTCCGATGTAGGGAATCCGCTATTGGTTTCGAATCTCAATCTAGGCTATCATACCGGGAATATTTTTGCTTCGGGTGACTTTGCTTATCTGGCTGGAAGGGATGGAGATAACAATATACAGATATTGGATGTCTCCGATCCTGAAAATCCTGTAGTGGAGGGAATTCTCGACACTCCCGGTATAGGCTGGGATATATGGGTTTCGGAGGGTTACGCTTATGTGGCCGATGGGGGAAGCGGGCTTCAAATAGTAGATGTTTCCAATCCCGATAATCCGGTTTTATTAGGGAATTGCCAAACCGGGGGAAGTTGCGGCAATATTTTTGTTTCCGGCAGTTTCGCCTATATATTTGATTCAAATTTGGGGTTTGGAATTATTGACATTTCCGACCCCTGGGATCCGTTTATTGTGGGTAATTATACCGACCTAAGCATGCCAACTAAAGTATTCGTATCGGGCAACTACGCGTATGTGGCAGAATGGGGTCTAGGCTTAGGTGGGGGCATGAAGATATTTGACATTTCCGATCCAACCGATCCCCAAATCGCGGGCAATTACACCGATTTAGGGATTCTGAGCAAGTCTATTTGCATCAAAGAAAACCACGCGTATATCGCCAACGAATGGGACGGTGTACGGGTGTTTGACATATCCGATCCCGCTGAACCGATTCCAACCAGTGGATATTATTCGGCTAAGACTGTCTATAAAATATTCACGGGACAAAACTACGCCTATGTCGCTGATTGGTATGTTGGTCTCCACATTTTGGATATTTCCGATCTTTCAAACCCAACACTTGTTTCGACTTATAGCTTGGGAGACTACGGTTTTAGCGACGTTATTGTCAATGACGGGTATGCTTTCACGATCGAACC
>JAZGHS010000080.1:0-23209 GCA_036481315.1 Candidatus Zixiibacteriota bacterium
GGGAGGCCAGGTGGGGAATCAGTACCCGCGCCTGGTCGGATTTGCCGATCCCATAGATAAAGAATTCTTCATCCTTTACACGTCGGTACCCGGTCTTGGAACGAAAAAAGCGTTGAAATCGCTAATCATGCCGATAAACGAGATCGCCAGGGCTATCGAGACCGAGCAAACGTCGATTCTGACGAAACTGCCGGGTGTGGGGGCACGTTTGGCTGAGAAGATAATTGCCGAGTTGAAGGGCAAGACCACCAGGTTCGCGCTTGCTAAAGAGAGCAAGCCTCTGGCGGTTCCCGTTTCCAAACCCGATCATGCCGACGAGGCGATGGAGATATTACTTCAACTTCAATATAGAAGATCCGAGGCCCAGGCAATGCTCGAGCGGGCAATCGCTACCGGCAGACGGTATAAATCATCCGAAGAATTACTTCAACAGATATTCAAACAATCATCGCCGGGATAAAATAAATGAGAGAGCGAATAGTAACCCCGGAAAAGTTCTCCGAAGAGGAAGAACAATATATTGTCAGCTTAAGACCTAAAACTCTTTCGGATTATATAGGGCAGAAAAAGATGGTCGAGAAATTATCCGTTTCCCTGGAGGCTTGTAAGAAACGAGGGGAATCGCATGAGCATATGCTTCTCTACGGCCCTCCCGGATTGGGAAAAACGACTTTAGCGCATATTCTCTCTGCGGAGATGGGTACCCGGCTGATCGTATCATCGGGGCCATCGCTGCAGCGCACCGGCGATCTGATGGGAATCTTAACCAACCTCGAGGAAGGGGATATCCTTCTTATCGACGAGATCCACAGGCTTGCCCCAGCGGTGGAGGAGTTCATCTATCCCGCCATGGAGGATTTCAAGGTCGATTTCGTGGTTGATAAAGGGACATTCGCCAGGGTGATAAACGTTCCCTTGAAAAAATTCACGTTGGTGGGCGCCACCACGCGCGCGGGGTTGATATCGGCGCCGTTACGGGACAGGTTCGGAATCACCCATCATCTCGATTTCTATCCCCCGGAGGAGTTGGCGGAGATAATCAGGCGATCATCGGTGATTCTTAATCTGAATGTTGATAGAAAAGCGTCGCTGGAGATTGCCCGCCGGAGCCGCGGGACGCCTCGCATTGCCAATAGGCTCCTGCGACGGGTTCGTGATTACAGTCAGGTTAACAACCACCATAAAATAGATACCGGAACTGTAATAAAATCGCTCGAAATGGAGGGGATCGACTCGGCCGGTCTCGACGATCTCGACAGGCGGATGATCACCACAATGATAGATTTGTATAAGGGCGGACCGGTTGGCATCGAATCTATAGCGGCCACGTTGAACGAGGAAAGCGGTACGTTAGAAGAAATGGTGGAGCCGTATCTTCTGAAGATCGGGTTCGTAAAAAGAACCAGGCAGGGGCGGGTTGTCGGCGACGCCGCGTTGAGACATCTTAAGCTTACAAGAAAAAGCGATGATCAACAAAATTTATTATGAGCTTGAATTTAAAATGAACTTACTTTTATCGGCAATCTTAATCATAATTAACCTTTTTAGACGATGACCCAGGATATAAATCTTTACGATTACGATCTCCCCGAGGGGATGATCGCCCTTTATCCCGCTGAACCGCGGGACAGTTCAAGGCTCATGTTTCTACCCAAAGACGCCGGAGATCTCCGGCACAGGAGATTTAAAGATTTTCCGGATTATTTTCGCGATGGTGATCTTCTCGTTTTGAACGATTCGAGGGTTTTTCCTGCCCGTTTGTATGGGAAAAAGAAAGGGACTGGAGGGAAGGTCGAGATTTTCCTTCTCGATAAACTCGATGGCGATTCATGGGAAGCGCTGGTTCGTCCGGGGCGACGACTTCCGCCCGGTACAGAGATCGAATTTTGCGAACACTTTTCAGCGACACTGGGGGAGCGAACCGAAAGCGGTGGAAGGATAGTCGATTTCCACAATAACGGCGATCTGATGCCTCTGATCTGGAAACATGGCGAGGTGCCGTTGCCGCCGTATATCGCGCGCGAACCGGAAGAGGATGATAAAGCCAGATACCAGACTATCTATGCCGAAAATACCGGCGCTGTCGCAGCTCCAACAGCCGGCTTTCATTTCACCGATACGATTTTTAAGCAGTTGAAACAAAAAGGTGTAGAAACCACCCGCTTGACTCTGCATCCGGGACTGGGGACATTTCGCCCCATCACCAAAACCGATATCAGTCAACATCGAATGCACCCTGAGAAATACAGCATCTCCGAGGATAGCGCTTATCGGATTAATAAGGCTAAAAGCGAAAAACGCCGGGTAATAGCGGTCGGGACAACGTCGGCACGGGCGCTGGAATCGTCATGTGACTCAGGCGGCATGGTCGTATCGGCGATGGAGAGGAGTACGGATCTGTTCATCAATCCGCCCTACGAATATAAAGTGGTCGACGGTCTATTGACCAATTTTCATCTGCCGAAATCGACCCTGTTGCTTCTGGTTTCGGCCCTGGCGCGACGTGAAAGGGTGCTTGCCGCGTATAACGAAGCTATAAAGGAAGGGTATCGTTTTTACAGTTACGGCGATGCCATGCTGATATTATGAAGACACGTAGAAATATGGCGATACTTGTTGCCGCCGGAGAGGGAAATCGCATGGAGAGCGAGCTTCCCAAGCAGTTCATGGATCTGGCCGGCAAACCAATCGCCGCGCATAGCCTTACCCTGTTCGAGCGAAGCGCTCTGATCGACGAGATAATTCTGGTTGTATCGGAGGATTATCTTACCTATTCTTCTCAAGAGCTTGTTGATAAATTCGCCTTTAAGAAAATCCACAAGATCACAACCGGCGGAGAGACTCGTCAGGAATCGGTTTTCGCCGGGCTTTCCGCCTGCCCGCCGACATCGGATTTAGTGGTCATCCACGATACCGCGCGGCCGTTATTGACTTTGGACCTGTTGGAACGTTCTATTAATAAGGCGGCGGAAACAAACGCGGCGATACTGGCGGTATCTGCGAAGGACAGTATGAAGTTAGGGGACGGCGAGAACGTACTTCAAACGTTAAAGCGAGATACGGTCTGGATCGCCCAGACCCCTCAAGTGTTTAAATTCGAGAGTATATTCGATGCTCACAAACGTGCGGAGGTCGCGGAGTACGAGGCAACCGATGATTCCGAGCTTTATGAGAAGTATCGCGGGAAAGTGGCTATAGTCCGGGGAAGTTATAATAATTTTAAAATAACGACTCCCGGAGATCTGATTCTCGCCCGTGAAATTTTGAGGGGGATGAAATGAGTGATATCAGAATCGGGCAAGGTTACGATGTCCACAGGTTGGTTTCCGGGCGAAAGTTGATCCTCGGCGGGGTTGAGATCGAGTATGAACTTGGTCTCGACGGTCATTCCGACGCCGATGTTGTCGTTCACGCTGTTATCGACGCCCTTCTTGGCGCGGCGGCGATGGGGGATATCGGATTTCATTTCCCCGATACCGATCCTGCCTATAAGAACGCCGATTCTATCGAACTTCTACGGTCGACCCGGGGCAAAATCGAAACTGCGGGTTATTTTATCGGAAATATCGATGTTACCGTAATTGTTGAGAAGCCCAAAATGGCTCCGTATGTAGAGCAAATGAGGAAGAATATCGCAGATGCCGCGGGGATTTCTTTTGAACAAGTATCCGTAAAGGCTACGACAAATGAGAATATCGGTTCTATCGGACGAGGAGAAGGGATAGCGGCGTTAGCGGTCGCTTTGTTGCGCAAATGAGCCTGGATCATATTCTTATTTTCGTTCAAAATCAAAACGAGTTTATCATCTATGGAGTGATAATAGCGGCGTCGATTATCGAAAATTTCTTTCCGCCTTTTCCGGGGGATAGTGTGACAGTAGCCGGCGCCATTGTTGCCGGAGAGGGGAATACAAGTTATATTGGCGTTTTGATGTCGGCCACGATAGGTGGGCTTTCGGGAGCGATGGCTCTATATTACCTGGGGAAAATTAAAGGTCGCAAGTATTTTACCAGGAGTAAATATTTTGGCGAGACAGATTTGTTAAAAGTAGAATCGTTGTTTAAAAGGTTCGGCGATTTTATTATAATATTATCCCGATTCGTTATCGGGGTCAGATCGGCGGTTTCGGTGGCCGCAGGAATAGGGAATTTCGAACCTGTAAGGATGACGGTGTTGACGGCGGCAAGTTTTGTCATCTGGAACTGGCTTTTGCTCGGAGCGGTTTTCTATTCTAAGGCAAATTGGGAGACAATCTCGGGCTGGGGTGAAAAATACAGCTTGACGATATGGACGGTATTGCTGATCACGGCGATGGTATTAACTGTGAGATGGTTATGGAAAAAAAGAAACTCAAAATAGCGGTTCTGTTGGGAGGAAACTCCTCCGAGCGTGACGTTTCCGTTGTTACAGGTAACGCCATTATCGATGGTCTTAAAGAGGCAGGTCATGATGTTATCGGAATCGATACGGCGTTGGGCGCGAACCAGCTTCCCCCACCCGAAAAGCATGACCTTCCTCTGGTGAAAGAAGAGCCGCCCGAGTTAAAAGATCTAGCTGGTCTGGAGGGGGAAACTACCATCCAGACCATAAGCTCCCCCGATCTGAAAGATGTCGATCTGGTATTTATCGCTCTTCACGGCGGAGCCGGGGAGAACGGAACTATTCAGGCGTTACTCGATTTGATGGAAATGCCGTATACCGGTTCCGGCGTTTTATCATCGGCGGTGGCTATGGATAAGCTGGCTGCCAAGAGGATAGTCGTCGCTGCCGGTGTTGAGACTCCCGACTATTTTATAAAGAGATCGACTGATATCACTAATGAAATCGAATTGATCCGGTGGGTTGAGGAAAGTGTCGGTTACCCTGTTGTAATCAAGCCGAACGACCAGGGATCGTCGGTGGGATTGAGCATTGTAGAATCATCGGACGTTCTATTTGAAAAAGCCAGAGAAGCCAGCAAATATTCGGATAAAGTTCTCTTCGAGAAATTTATAGCGGGCAGGGAATTGACAGTCAGCATTCTCGGAAATAAACCGCTGCCGGTGGCCGAGGTAAAACCGAAAGACGGTTATTACGATTACAAACATAAATATACGCCCGGATTGGCGGATAAGACCATCCCGGCCGAGTTAACCGCCGAGGAAACCGAGAGGATCCAAAAGCTCGCGTTGCTTGCTTTTGACGCTCTCGATTGCAAAGGATACGCCCGGATAGATTTCAGGATGTCACCTGACGGTACCCTTTATTTCCTCGAAGCTAACACGCTTCCGGGCATGACACCCACGTCGCTGGTACCCAAAGCGGCAAAAGCCGCGGGAATAGGGTTTCCAGAGCTTTTAGATCGAATCGCAAGGCTGGCTCTGGAAGATTACGAAAAGAGGGTTAAAAGTTGAAATACGAACTGGTCATATTCGATCTCGGAAGCACTTTGATTAATTACGATAATCAATCCTGGGACGAGTTAGGTATGATGGGTTGTGAAAACGCCGTACCTCTTTTAAAGGATGAGACGGGGATAGAGGTGCCGCCGGAGAAGTTATGGCGGGCGTTCAGTATCGTCATTGGTAGGATGTTCAAGGCACAAGAGTTAGTGGAAATTGATTTACGTGAAATAACGTCCGGGATTCTGTCCGATTTCGGGATCGTGGTCGTTGACGGCCTGCCGGGTAGATTTATCAAGGCTTACTATCAGCCGGTCGCCAGGCAGGTCAGTTTAATTCCCGGAGCGCCGGAGATATTGTCAAAGATAAAAGAAGAGGGGATGAAAATCGGGCTTTTGTCTAATACAATATTCCCCGCGAATTATCACAGGGACGAAATGAAGAAGTTCGGTATTTTTGACTATTTCGATTACACCCTGTTTTCATCTGAGGAGAAAATACGGAAACCTAACGAGGATTTTTATCGGAAGGCGTTATCTATTACTGGAACGAAACCCGAAAACGCGATATTTATCGGCGATAGACTCGTCGAGGATGTCGGTGGTCCGCAGTCGGTCGGTATCAAAGGTGTGCTAAAACAAACCAAAGGACGGGACTACTCGGCGGATATTACGCCTTACAAAACAATACACGAACTTAGCGAACTTGAGAATATCTTATTGACATAATACTGGAGGAAATTTGGGCAAGTACGAGAAACTTCTGAAAGATTTAACTAACGCGCACGGCGTTCCCGGTTTTGAGGACGATGCGGTCGAGGTGATGAAAAACCACCTCAAAGCGGCCGATGAAATCACCTATGATAAGCTGGGAAGCATAGTGGCTGTTAAAAAAGGGAAATCCGAACGCCCCAGGGTGATGATCGCGGGGCATATCGACGAGATAGGGTTCATCGTTAAAGAGATAACGTCGGAGGGATATATCAAATTTCTTCCTCTCGGAGGCTGGTGGGGTCATGTGGCTCTATCGCAAAGGGTGATAGTTAAATCGTCCAAAGGAGACATCCCCGGCATTACCGGTTCCAAGCCTCCGCATATTTTGGAAGACGATGAACGCAAAAAAGTTCAGCAGGTAAAAGATATGTTTATCGATGTTGGTGCGTGCGACGGTTTCGATGTTAAATCGTTGGGTATCAGGCCGGGCGACCCCATAGTCCCCGATTCCACGTTTAAGGTCATGGGGAATAAAGATCTGTATATGAATAAGGCTTTCGATAATAGGATCGGCGCCGCCGCCGCCGTGGCGGTTATCAACGAACTGGCCGGTTCGGATCACCCCAATACCGTTTATGGCGTGGGAACCGTGCAGGAGGAAGTCGGGCTTCGCGGAGCGGGTACCGCCGCCCACCTGGTCGATCCCGATGTCGCTATCGTAGCGGACGTCTCTTTGGCTGATGACGGCCCGGGCGCCAAGAGCTCATCCGGGAAACTCGGTTCGGGACCGTCGGTAACAGTTCTCGACGGCTCTATGATTCCCAACCGACGGCTTCGCGACCTGGTTATCGATATCGCGACCGAGAAGAAGATCCCGTTCCATTTCGCCGCGCTGGATAGAGGGGGTACCGACGGAGGCCGGATTCATATAAGCAGGGTGGGAGTGCCCTCATTGTACGTAGGCGTGGCTACCCGCTATATTCACAGCCATACCGGGATCATCCATAAAGGCGATTTTGAGAACCTGGTGAAACTGATAACCGAGGTAGTCAAGGCGCTCGATACCAAAACCGTAGAGTCGTTAACAAAACGATAATTGAAAAACAGGTTAATTTAACCTCATTTATTTCGATTACCGAATAAAGCCCGAGATTTTTCCAGGAGAGGAAATAGATGCCGTTAAAGTTCTTTGATACCATGACCAGACGACTTGAAGAATTCAAGCCGATCGAACCGAATAAAGTGAGGATGTATACCTGCGGTCCTACCGTTTACGCACCCGCTCATATAGGAAATTTCCGGGCGTATCTGTTCGAGGATATTCTTCGTCGCTATCTCATATATAAAGGACACGACGTAACTCAGGTGATGAATATAACCGATATCGACGATAAGACCATTCGCGATTCCAACGCCGCCGGAATTGCTTTATCCGAACATACGCAACAATTCAAGGATATGTTCTTCAGGGATATAGACAGGCTCAATATTCAGAGAGCGGAGTATTATCCGGCCGCGACGGAGCATATCGACGAGATGGTGAAGATGGTGGAAATACTCCTGGAAAAAGATTACGCTTATAAGGCCGGAGATTCGATTTATTTCAAAATCTCCGCTTTTCCTAAATACGGAAATCTATCTCATATGAAACTCGACCAGTTAAAGGCGGGGGCAAGGGTTGAATCCGACGAGTACGAGAAGGAAACCGCCTCCGATTTCGCTCTCTGGAAAGGCTGGTCGGAGGCCGACGGCGCTGTCTATTGGGAGACAAGGCTGGGTAAAGGCCGTCCCGGATGGCATATCGAGTGCTCGGCAATGTCCACAAAATATCTCGGTAATCATTTCGATATCCATACCGGCGGAGTCGACAACATCTTCCCCCATCACGAAAACGAGATCGCCCAGACCGAAGGGGCGACCGGGGAGACGTTCGCCAACTATTGGCTTCACAACGCTCATCTGATTGTCGAGAACAAGAAAATGTCTAAATCGGAGGGGAATTACTATACGCTCGAGGATCTGGTTCAGAAAGGACATAACCCGATCGCGGTGAGATACCTTTTGATCGCCACCCATTATCGTCAGCAGTTGAATTTCACCATGGACGGCTTGGAGGCGGCCAAAGCCGCCATCACACGGTTGAGAGATTTTAGTTCCAATGTAGGAAGCGCTGCCGCAGGTAAAGATAACGACGCAGTCCGAACCGCCATTGATAAGGCGATTAACGGTTTCGAGGCTGGGCTTGACGATGATCTCAATATCTCGCCGTCGCTGGCCGCGGTTTTCGATTTTGTCCGGGATATCAACGCGATAGTCGCGAACGCGGGTCTCTCGGAATCCGATCGCGATTCGGTGCTTGGGGTTTTCAAACGATTCGATTCTGTACTCGGTGTCATTTACATCGAAGAGGAACAGATCGATCAGGAACTCGAGGATCTCATACAAAAACGGGTCGAGGCCAAAAAGAATAAAGATTTCGCCACCGCCGATTCCATTCGCGCCGACCTGATGGCCCGCGGTATAATATTAGAGGATACCCCCAAAGGGACAAAATGGAAGCGGAAAGTCTGATATTTACCGGTTGCCGTCTGTTAGACTTCGGTAATAAGGTGCCGATAGGGATAATATGAAGCTCTTGATTACGGTTTTGGGATTAATTTTCGTGACGGTATCCATACATGCCTCAGACGATATCAAAGCGCTCGAAAACAAGGTTATCGAAAATCCTCATGATTTCGAGTCTGTATCGGAACTCGCGCGAATTTATATCGCCCAGGAGAATTATCAGCCCGCCGAGGCGATCTTAAAGAACTACCTCTCCTATGACAGCCTGAACGTAGACGTTTTATACCTGTACGGAAGGGTACTTGACTTTTCGGATAATATTCTCGAGGCAATGGGCTATTACATGATGACGATTGAAAAAGACTCGTCGTACTGGCAGGCCTTCCGCGACTTGGCGCTCGTTTACGATATTTTCGCAGATTATGAAAGTATGAACCGTTTTATGATAGACGCCTTCAAACAGACACCGTTCCCGGAGAGCCTCTATTACGAAATGGGATACTCATACGATATGCTGGAACTACCCGATTCCGCCCTGATTTATTACCAGGCGGCCGTCGAGTTCGATTCGACCGACAGTTTCGCTTTGATGAATCTCGGTGCTATCTGGGGCTATATCGGTGAGGTCGATTCGGCCAGCTTCTACACTGGAAAATCGGTATTTTTAAATCCCGAATCGCCGGGGGCTAATTTTAATTACGCTGAAATCATGACCATGACCGGCGATACTCTCGAGGCTATCTCGTACTTTTCGAAAGCAATCGCCCTCGAATCTAATCTTTACGGGGCCAATAAACGCTTGGGCGAGATTTTCGAGGCGCGAGGTGATTCGGCAATGGCCCGGATTTATTTCGAGGAGTTTCTAAAATTCGCTCCGTTGATCTACGCCGAGGAAATCAACGAGGTCAAAGCTAAGCTCAGCCGGTATAGGTGATTTTTTATCGTAAACATGTCATTTCATCCCGTCTGGTTAAGAATAAATATAGCCTATATTAACTATTGACACATTGACAAATCCGCTTGCTGACGCTATCGTATAACTGTAAGTTGGTTTCTAAATTGATCTTCGGATGGTTTTTGTTGATAGAAACAGGGAGGGAAAATGCGTCGATTATTAGTTTTAGTCGTTATTTTTGTTTTTGGAATTTTATCCTGTTCTTTAGTTATGGAGGATAATCACAAATTCGAATCCCTCTCCGCCTCCTTCTTCGAGGGCTTCCTGCCGCTCAACCCCGAATGGGCGACCGGGCTGGGAGAGCATCGTTACGATTATAAGGTAAGCGATTATAGTGTCGATGGGATCGAGAAAAAGAAAACGTTTTATCAGACTTACATCGATTCACTTACGCAGATTGATCCGCAACGGTTAAACGATACCAACCATATCGATTACGAGATCCTCAAAAACCGGCTTCATTCCATGGTTTTCTCGCTCGATACCCTAAGATATTTCGAGTGGAATCCGCGGATGTACAACCCGGCCGGCTCGATATACTCCTTGATTGCCAGGGAGTTCGCACCGCTTCCCGAGCGAATGGCAAGCGTTCTGGAACGTCTCAAAGCAATTCCGGCGAGACTGGAACAGGCAAGAGCCAACCTCGGCAATCCCCCGAAAATCTATACAGTGACAGCGATCCGTCAAAATAAAGGAGCGGTTAGCTTCATACGCGACGATCTGAACGAACATCTCGATAAAGTACCCGAGTTGAAGGCCGAGTTCGAACCAGTCCAGATGGCGGCGGTTGACGCGTTAGAGGAATACGGGCGTTGGCTCGAAAACGATCTGCTTCCGAAATCAAACGGCAATTTCAGGTTGGGCGACGAGAAATTTCGGGCGAAACTTCGTTATACTCTGCATTCCGATTTACCAAAAGAGGATATCTTAAAACGGGCGGAGAAAGATCTGGTCGCCACCCAAAACGCCATCTACGAAACCGCTCTGCCATTGTTTGAGGAATTCTTCCCGAAAAATAAAAAGGATATCGGTAATAAGAAAAAAGTGGTCAAGGAGGTTTTAAATAAGCTGGCCGAGAATCGTCCCAACGCGGAAAACGTAGTCGCGTTCGCAGAGATTTGTTTGAAGATGTGCGACGATTTCGTCAGGGAGAAGGGCTTTATCACTGTCCCGGACGAGCCAATCAATATTATTGTCATGCCCGAATTCCAACGCGGCGTGGCGGTCGCCTATTGCGATTCGCCGGGGCCGCTTGAGAAAGAAGGGAAGACATTCTACGCTATCTCTCCGCCACCGTCCCATTGGGACTCCTCCAGGGTGGAATCGTATTTTAAGGAATATAACGAACATATGATGAAGGATCTGACCATCCATGAGGCTATGCCGGGGCATTATTTGCAATTGGCTCATTCCAACGATTTTTCCGCCCCCACAATGATACGTTCCATTTTCGGAAGCGGCACGTTTACCGAGGGTTGGGCGACCTATGCGGAGCAGTTAATGGTCGAATACGATTTCGGCGGCCCCGAGTCAAAAATGCAGATGTTAAAAATGCGTTTGCGGATGATCATCAATGCCATTATCGATCAGAAAATTCATACAGCCGGCATGACCGAAAAAGAGGCGATGGATATGATGCTCGACGAGGGTTTTCAGGAGGAGGGCGAGGCGGCCGGAAAATGGATCAGGGCCTGTTTGTCGTCAACCCAGCTTTCGACCTATTATGTGGGGAATATCGAGATCAACGATATACGTAAATCATACGAGGAAAAAAACGAAGGCACTTTCGATATAAAAGAGCTCCACGATAAAATGCTCTCTTTCGGCTCACCGCCGCCAAAATATGTGAAGGAATTAATGGGTCTATAACCTTTTAATTCTATCAAGCTCCCGATTGTTAAATTTCGATATTAAATCGGGAATGGTTCTTGCATCTTATTGGAATATGGATAAATTTGAAAGATTGACAGAACCGAAATGGGTATTATATTGATATTATGAAAATGATTTTAATGTCTCTATCGGCGATTTTATTCTTATCGCCCCAAGTCCCTGCCGATGAGCCTGTTAGGGCTAAGGTCGAAATCCCGATCCCCCAGGCTGAGCTGCAAAAACTGGCAATTGAATACAATCTCGATATCGAGCGGGGTGGACCGGGATTCGTTTACGGCTACCTTAACGAGCATGAAAGATCTCTTATTTTAAGCGCTGGAATTGATTTTCGGGTTCTTTATCACGATTATCGTGATGAAGGCGGTTGGGTATTATCACTTTTCGATTTCGGCGAATATCATTCGCACGACGAGGTCATGTTCTTTCTCGATTCGGTGGCTACCGCTAATCCCGAGATATGCGCGTTAGATACGCTCGGTGAATCGATAGAAAATCGCGCTATTGTCGGTATTCGAATTTCGGCTAACCCCGGTATCGAAGAGGATGAGCCGGAGGTTCGAATAATGGGAGCGCATCATGGCGATGAAAAGATTTCGGTGGAACTACCCCTGTATATGATAGATTATTTAACTGTTAATTATGGCACCGATATACTGGTGACGCGTCTGGTAAATAACACCGAGATCTTTATTGTACCGATGGTCAATCCCGACGGCGTTACAGATCATTCCAGGTATAACTCACGATACCAGGACCTTAACAGGGATTACCTCTGCCCGGAGGGTGATTATTGTCCGTCGGGCGCGAATAATCAAAACGCCTTTTCCGAATCGGAGACACAAGCTGTTAGACAGGACGCATTGGCTAATCGCTATGTTCTCTCGCTCTCCCTTCATGCGGGGGCAACCAATATCAACACGGTCTGGAATTACGACGACGGCCTTCATCATAACGGCGATTATCATCCTACCCCGGATGACGACCTGGTGATGGATCTATCGCAGGGGTATGCCGATAGGAATACTACTTCGGGTTTCTATGTCACCAACGGATGCGACTGGTACTCCACCCATGGCGACGCCAACGATTATTCTTACGGCTGGTTATCTGATATCGACTGGACCATAGAGATCTCTCAGCAAAAGACACCGCCCGAGACCTATATAGAGGATTATTGGAACGAAAACAGGCTGTCGATGCTCTACATTATCGATATGGCCGATATCGGCATCAGGGGCGTGGCTACCGACTCCTTAACAGGGGAACCGCTTGACGCTATAATAAGAATTACCGAAGGAGGCGTCCCGATTTATACCGATCCTCTACTGGGGGATTATCATCGGCTCCTTCTACCGGGAACCTACAATATACGAGTGGAATCGCCGGGATATATATCAACTGAAATGGGGCCGATCGAGGTCGCGGAAGGGTCGGCACAGAGATACGATTTTCAACTGGTACCCGCGGAAATGACTACGCTGGAAATCGCTGTGGAGGATAGTATCGACGGTAGTCCTTTAGAGGCGAACATAAGTATCCGTTCTTCGGTTTATGATACTCTATTCAATTACGACGGTTATCCGGTATCGATTTCCCTTAATTCGGATATATACGATATTACCGTTTTCTCAGAAGGATATCAGCCCGAATTAGATCATGCCCTTCTTGTCGGCGATGTCGCTAAAACCTGCCTGTTATCGCCTTACTCGGTAGATCTATTCGCCGATGATTTCGAGGGAGATCCCGACGGCTGGCTTTTTGGCGGCGGAAACAACTACTGGGGCATCGGTGATGACGGTTTCAACTCGGGGCATTCCCTCGAGGATTCACCCGGAAATTATTCCTCTTACAGCTTTAATTACGCCAGGATTAATCAGATTTTCGATCTGACCGCTTTTGAATCGGCAGGGCTTTATTTTGTCGAAAAACATTATTTCGAACCGTATTACGATTTTTTATTCGTAGAGATCTCCTCCGATGGCGGCAATAGCTGGGATATCCTGCCCGACACCCTTACCGGATTTACCGGCACCGAATGGTATGATCATTTTATCTCTCTTGACGATTATTGCGGGCCTGGTTTCGATAATATGGCCATCAGATTTCTGCTGGATACCGATCCCAATAATACCTACGACGGCGCCTATATAGACGAATTTTATTTCGGCGGGATGAGTTCAGCCAGCGCTGTAGACGAGCCGATTCAAAAACCGAAACGGATAGAATTGGGTCAGAATTATCCTAATCCGTTCAATTCGACAACGGCTATAACTTTCGCCGGTATAGATCCCGATAACCCTCCCGATCTGGAAATATACGACCTGCTGGGAAGATTGGTAAACAGTCTAAAACCCGAAAATGTCATCGGAAACGCCTATATCTGGCGCGGTCTCGACGATCAAGGCAATCCGGTATCATCGGGGATCTACTTTTATAAGCTCTCTGATGGTATTCAAATTCGAAGTATGACTTTGCTGAAATAACCTTTATATCCGCAAGAACTTGCATAGTATTAAGTCGAATTAGAGTGATTTAAATATATAAAATGCTGTTTATAGAACTCGAGACGATTCTTGAGTAGACGTAATCAATTGTAATATAGGGCGTTACGATGCCTCCGTCGCTTCCCGTTCTGTTTTCTGCCTTTTTAAGATTTCTGGCACCAATCTTGCCAAATATTACTCTTGAAGGCACAAAAGAGGTTCGGTTAAGCATGGGAGTGGCGCGCCGGATTTTTATCCGGCCCCCCGAATGATTCGGGGTATCCCCCTCCGCCACTTCCATGCATTTTTAAGGGAGGTTTAGGATGATCGTAATCGTAGACAATTCAAAAGAGAAAATTATGAGTAATTCGGAGTTGGCTATTTTAGTCGGTGTGGTGCTCGTAGCGTTAGGTATCGTATTTATGCCCTTTTAACTCGAGGGAATAGTCACGGCTTGACATTCGGCAAAGCGATGTTATTTTCCGCATGTGAATAATGTCGATCTGGAAGTTAAGCTTATTAATCTCCCGGAAAAACCGGGATGCTACCTTTTTAAAAACAGCGAAAATCAGGTCTTATATATTGGTAAAGCGGGCTCTCTGAAAAAGAGAGTTCGTTCCTATTTTCAGAAAAGGCGCCAGGACCCCAAAACCGAAAAACTGGTCTCGCATATAACCGATGTCGATATTCTGGTGACGCCGTCGGAGAAGGAGGCCCTGATACTCGAATCGAATCTTATAAAAGAGCATAAACCACGCTACAATATCGATCTCAAAGACGACAAACGATATCCATATATAAAAATAACATCGGAAACATACCCGAGGATGCTGGTAGTGCGTCGTGTGCTCGACGATAACGCGAAATATTTCGGGCCGTACACCAACTCCACAGCGATGAGAAGGACGATCAGGTTAATCCGAAGAATTTTCACGATCCGTTCCTGTTCTCTCGAACTGCCATCAAAGAGAAAATACCGGGTCTGCCTAGATTATTTCATTGATCGATGCCCAGGATGCTGTGAGCCTGACAAGACGACTCCTGAGGCCTATAACGGCATGATCTCCGAGGTAATTATGTTTCTTTCGGGAAGATCACATGAGATCGCCGATCGGTTGAAGATCAGGATGAATGAGTTTTCGGACGCGCTGAAATACGAACAGGCGGCCAGGGTGCGTGACCAGCTAAAGGCTATAGAATCGGTTATTGAAAAGCAACGGGTAGTCAGCGCCGATCTGATCGATAGAGACGTTGTCAATATTGCCGCGGAGGGCAACGACGCCTGTGTCAGCCTGCTGAAAGTCCGTCGAGGGGTTCTTCTTGGTCAGGAAAGTTATATCGTGACTACTGCCGGTTTCGATAATCCGGAGGTAATTCGCGTTTTCCTGCCTCGATATTATAAGTCAGCCATGGTTTTCCCTTCGGAGATAATAGTCCCGGTCGATTTCACCGATTTCGAATTGATGACCGAATACCTTCGGGAGAAAGCCGACGGAAAACTCAGGCTTTTTATCGCTCAAAAGGGGGAAAAGGCCGCTCTTTTGAAAATAGCCTCGGATAATGCTCGCCACAATCTGGACCTTTTCCTGGCTGAAAAAAGCGCCAATAAAAAAAGGGCTCCACACGCGGTTTATTCTCTCTTCAGAGATCTTTATTTAAAAAAACTACCTCGTACGATCGCGGCATGTGATATTTCAAACCTCGGAAAAGATCACGCCGTGGGATCGGTCGTTTTCTTCGCCGACGCTCAACCCAGAAAATCGGGGTATCGCCGGATGAAAATCAACTCGGTTAAAGGACAGGATGATTTTGCCATGATGAACGAGCTTGTCGGACGGTATTTCGTGCATCTGGCCGAAAACCAAAAAGACTATCCGGATCTCCTCTTGATCGACGGCGGCAAGGGGCAACTCAACGCCGCATTGAGAGCCATAAGGGATCTCAATATTGACGATCAGCAGGTCGTCTCCCTGGCAAAGAGATTCGAGGAGGTCTATTTACCGGGCAGATCCGAACCGCTTTCCATCCCCAAATCGTCCTCGTCGATTAAACTGTTGCAGAGAATACGCGACGAGGCTCATAGGTTTGCGGTTACCTATCATCGCGCGCTTCGATCAAAGAAAATAAGGGATTCCGAACTCGATAGGATTCCCGGCGTAGGAAAAGCCAGAAAACTCAATCTTCTCGCGGCCTTCGGCTCGGTTGAGGGGATAAGGAAAGCATCTCTTGACGATTTGCTTGCCGTTCCCCATATTCACCGAAAGCTGGCGGAGGATATCCGGAAATATTTTAACCAAGAGAGCGACAGTGAATGACGAGATGATATTGGAGATCCTCGAACTGGGACCCTACTTTGTAAATTGCTACATAGTCGGCGATCCGGAAACCAAAGAAGGCATGATTATAGATCCCGGGTATGATCCCGAGAGAATAATCGCCCATGCCGAGAAATTCGGTTTGGAAATAAAGAAAATCGTGATCACTCATGGCCACGCCGATCATATCGGCGCGCTCGAGCAGATACGAAAACATTATGATGTTCCGGTTCTTATCGGCGAAGGCGACGCTAATATGTTAACCGATTCGGAAGCCAATCTTTCCGGATTCTCAGGCCAGAATGTATCCACGTCGCCACCGAATGAGACTATCAAGGAAGGCGATACCGTGGAGATCGGGCGATACTCTTTTAAGATATTCGAAACTCCCGGTCATTCCCCCGGTTCTGTTTCCATCTTCGGCCACGGGGTTGTTTTTACCGGTGACGCTCTCTTTCTCGGTTCCATAGGACGCACCGATTTTCCCGGTTGCTCTTATGAAACCCTGATAGATTCGATCAAGACAAAACTTCTTACTTTGCCCGTAGACACGAACGTATATTCCGGCCATGGACCGGATACCACTATTGGACAGGAAAGGGATTACAACCCGTTTATATAATGCCTAAACTGGCCGATTTTCATATACATCCCGATTACTCGATCGACGCCGAGGGGGATATCGACAGCTACTGCCGTAAAGCCCTTTCGATCGGCTTGAACGCGATCTGTTTTACCCCCCATTACGATCCTAATCCCCGAAGGGTGGAGGCTGACGGGTTCTGGCGATATAAGGGGGAGAGAGTACGGGTTTTGGATAGGGTAATAGAATCATATATTTCCGACGTTCGCGAGGCGAATTCGGTTTACAAAGATCATGGATTGGAAGTTTATTGCGGGCTGGAAATCGACTTTTTCCCTGGGGCAGAAAAGGAAGCCGAAAAAATAAGATCGAAATTCGATTTCGATTTCGTGATAGGGTCGGTGCATTGCCTCGACGATATTGCCATATCGAATTCAAGTGAAGTTGAGTCTTATTTCTCCCGCAAAACAGTTAATCAAATGGCTGATGATTATTTCGAATTGCTTTTAATGGCCGCGTCCTGTACCGAGTTCGATTGCCTGGGGCATCTCGATTACTACACCAAGTTCGGCCGCGATTTCTATGGAGTGGATATAGATAAGATCGAGATCGACCGCTACGATCCGGTATTCGATAAGCTGATTGAAAGCGGTGTCGGAATTGAGATTAATACGAGGAGATATAGAACCGAAATGAATGCGTTTCATCCCGACAAATTGATTATCGAAAAAGCGGTTCGATCGGGTGTAAGGATCGCCTCGGTAGGCTCCGACAGCCATAATCCACGGGACCTTGGCAAAGGATTAGAGGAAGCTTATTCGTATTTGGAGTCGCTGTCTGTAAAACCCGCGCTTCTCCAATCGTTATGAAGAAACTGCCCCGTAATTTTTATAACCGCCCGACCCTCAAAGTCGCGATAGACCTGTTGGGTTGCCATATCATATCCAGAACCGACGGGGTCAAAACCGGGGGCATGATTGTCGAAACCGAGGCATACATAGGTCAGACGGATCCGGCCTGTCACGCCTCCAACGGCTTGACCGAGAGAAACAAGGTCATGCATGGCTCACCCGGCATATTGTATGTTTATTTTACTTACGGAAATCATTTTATGATGAATGTTGTCACTGAGAAAGACGGTTATCCGGCGGCGGTATTGTTAAGGGGCTTAGAGCCGTTATATGGAGTAAAGGAAATGGCCGTTAGAAGAGGGGTTAGCGATCCTGGCAATATAGCTTCGGGGCCCGGAAAACTGGCCAAAGCCCTCGGTGCGGCCAGGGCGCAAAACGGGACGAATCTATCGGGAAGCGAGATTTATATCCGGGGGCCATTTGACGGCAGGAGAATAATAATGGCCTCTCCTAGAATAGGAATCGGAGAGCCGGGGTCCGAACGTCTCTGGCGGTTTTTCCTTAAGGACAATCTCCATGTTTCCAGGCCGGCCAGGTCGGTCAGGGAACGGACTAAATCTCTAAGCTGGGCGAGAAAAATATCGTTTTCTCTGCCCGAATAACGGCAGGGAAATAGATATGGTATTTTTAATTCCGATGATATATATTCGCGGTCGTGATAACAAATTTTTGATAAAATTCTGGAGGATTAATGCCTTCGCGCAAATCTAATGACATTCAACTTTCGGCGTTGGAAAACGCTATGCAGCTATTCGACGAGGCGGCGGAGCGATTAAATATAGATAAAACATTGTTCGAAATACTCATTGTCATAACTTTTTCCGACATTCTCAAGGTCGCTTTCGAGTATAAATGTAATATGAGGATTGCGGTTTACATGCTGGCTAACAATAGGGCAGGGGATGTCACTATGCTCCGTGGAATTTACGCCTGATAATGTAATTTACCCGGTTTAATTTCAAATAGACTTTAGGCAGATCAAAGTCGGGAAAAGAGGTATAGTTTGAACCACCGCGGCAAGATCGGGATTCTGGGGGTCTCGCTCATACTTATATTCACCGTATCCTGCCTGCCGCCGGGCGATGATCTTCCTATGAATCCGAAGACATTGTTTTTGTTCGAGTCTCAATTTCTCCTTGATGTTTCGGCAGTTGCAATAAAAGGCTCTATCGATTTTGAAAGCGAATATGGACGGGAATCCGGCAATTTCAGCGCGATTATCAGCGGAGTCGATTCGTTGTTCTTCCTGGTCGAAGGGCCGTTTAAAACCGATCTGTTCACCTTGATAACTTACGGCGACAGCGCGTTTGCCAAAAGCAGGGATATGAAATCATGGGAAATTCTAAAAAGCGGAGGAATCGAGATTCCCGGATACGATCTGGGAGATTTAGCGCCGTCGGATCTTGGTGTTTATCTCTTACCGCAATATTACCTGGAAACAACGGAGGATATAGGCAGGAAAACGACGTTGATTTCAAGATCGGATAATATTCTATATTTCGCCACTACCGTAGGCGATAGCAGATCGTTTACACTCCAACGCGAAAGCTCCCCGATTACAGCTGTGTATAAAAAAGCCATAAGGTTCGAGAACGGCCGATATCCCTCCGAATTAGTAGTCGTCAACGAATCGGAGGATTGGCGGATTTCAATGAAAATCGATAAGATTCGTATCGAACCGAAAATATCGCCCAAGATATGGCAAATAACCCCGTAACAATATATATATTAAGAGATTAAGCGGTTTATTGCGATGCAAAAAGAACTTGACAATAAGCGATTATTACCTATTTTTAAATAATAAGTAAGGCTTTTGTCGTCTTTGGTCGATTTAGTTTAAAACATATCGCCGGAGTGCTTGCAATCAATGATGTCGATAAATAAGAATTGTTTATAGGGGGACTGTTTTGAAGTTGGCTAAGGTAAATATAATTAGGATACAGGTGTTGGCCATTTTATTGATCGTTTTTACGGGTAGCGCCGACGCGTTGACCGAGAAAGAGCAATGGCTAAAAGATAATGCCAGTAGCATAATAATCCCGAAAATCGATCCTCCCGTTATCCTCGAGCATGGCGGGCCCGATGCCGGCGGATATTATTATATAGACTCGGATGATGACGCGATGAACGCACCTGTATATGAATGGGTCGATATTACCGATGGAACACTCATTACCCTGGATGACGATGATAACCAGGGCCCCTTCGATCTCGGATTCGATTTTGAATTTTATGGGAGTACATTTGATAGTCTCAGAGTTTGTTCTAACGGCTTTCTATCTTTTACCAGTACCGCGAATTACTATTTAAATCGGAGAATTCCCAGTTTGGGGGATCCGAATAATCTGTTAGCGGTTTTCTGGGATGATCTTTCCCCCAATAACGGCGGCCAGGTATATTATAAGCAAGATACCGCTCCCGGCGGAGGTCAGCGGTTTGTAGTCTCCTACAACGGAGTACCTCATTATTCCAATTCCGGCGCGTTGTATTTTCAGGTACTATTATATGATTCCGGGGATATTATTTATCAATATGGTTCTATGGAAGACGAAGGTCATGGAAATAATGAAGCGACCATCGGCATAGAGGACAATTTCGGATTTATAGGCACCGAATATCTTTTCAACGAGGATGGAATTCATGATGAAATGGCGGTTTATTTCGGGCAATCCCCTCCGATTTTCGCCGATCATGATATACGGCCGACTACTTTTAATAGCCCCGGTTCGAATATAGGGGAAGTCGGAAACCCTATCGAGATAGGAGTTCAGTTCTTGAATGGCGGGGCGAATACCGAGAGTTTCGATGTAAGAGTGTCAATTTTATTAGATGGCGAAGTATATAATGAATCATACGGAGTATTCGATCTTCCGTCGGGAAGGCTGGTAGATGTTGTGTTTCCCGGATTTACCCCGACCGAAGAGGGAATATATGAACTTGTTGCCATCAGCGAGCTTTCAAACGATGGAATCCCGGAAAACGATACCTTAAGGATGGAATATTCGGCTTTCAATAATATTTATATCGAGAATTTCGAGGATAACGACGGACTGTACGTTGGCGACAACGACTGGGAATGGGGAATACCGACTTCAGGCCCAAATGGCGCGTATTCGGGAGAAAAACTCTGGGCGACTATTCTCGATGGCGATTATACTATCGGACCCCTTCTCTCGACACTACTCGTTCCGCCCCTGGAATTAAGCGGCAACGCCCAGCTGACCTTCTGGCACTGGTACGGTACCGAAAGCGGTTTTGACGGCGGCAATGTGAAGATTTCCACTGACGACGGGAACAGTTGGCAAATTATAATGCCTGCTGACGGTTATGACGGTATACTTTCGACAAGCTATGAAAATCCGATAGGAGGCGAAGAAGCGTTTTCAGGTGTATCCAACGGCTGGGAAGAAGAGTCTTTCGACCTTAACCAGTATAGCGGAACCTCGGTTTTACTCAAGTTCGATTTCGGATCCGATAGTTCGGTTGACAATTTCGGATGGTATATTGATTATCTTATCGTTTACGGTGGCGGTGGATCCGAACCAGGATATATATCCGGCGTGGTTGTCGATCTCGATTCAGGCGATCCTGTAGAAGGAGCGGTAGTAACGGCCGGGATTGCGAATGTCGAGACAAACCAGGATGGCGAATATATTCTGGAGCTTTTCCCCAATACATATTCGGTAACTGCCTCGGCCCCATATCATTCTTCCATTACTGTCGACGACATTGAAGTCGTAGCCGGGGAGTCTGTCACACTGGATTTCGAGCTTCCGGCTCCCGCAATACAGGTCGATACCACTCCGATAGAAACAGCCCTGTCGCCCGGAGATATAATAGAATTTTCCAGAAATGTCGCTAATACAGGTAGCGGCGATCTTAATTTTAATATTGCCTTAAGTTTTGGAGACAGGCGTTTGAGGGTAGAGCCCGAAGTAAAACCTAAATATAACGCAAAGACAACTTCGCGAAGTATGGAGGATCTGGAATCAACCGATACCGAATACTCTCCCTTTATTTCTCCCGGTAATCCTCCCACCGCTCTCGATTTCGGAGACGAGTTGTACGTTTTCGATCCTCAAGCCCAGGCCAACGATATCGGCTGTCTGGGGGTTGAGTTTGACGGTTCTTATTTCTGGGTTTCGGGGCGTTACCCGGATCCCGGCGATGATATTCATAAACTCCATAAATTTGACCGCGACGGAAATTATTTAGAATCATACAACCAGGGCACATTCTCAACCTGGGGCTGGCGCGATCTGACCTGGGACGGTTCCTATCTTTACGCCTCGGATGAAAACGAATTAGCCGTTATCGACCCGGCTACCGGCTCAAAAATCGGCGAACTTCCCATGCCCACCTCGATAAACCCGCCGATGAGAGCGTTGGCATACGATCCCGATACCGATCATTTCTGGGCCGCCAATTTCAACTCCAGTATCGTCGAGTTTGATCGCAACGGGCAAACTATAGGATCTTACGATAATGCTTTTGCCGCCTACGGTATGGCCTGGGACAACGCATCGGCGGACGGACCATGGCTTTGGGTGTTTTCGCAGGATGGTACCCCCGCGACTCAGATCAGTCAGTTCGATCCCCGTTCCGGCGGATATACGGGAGTTGTTTTTTATGCGGTTGATCATGGCGGCGAGAATGATGATCTTGCGGGAGGAGCCTGTTTTACGACCGATTGGGATCCGACCACCGGAATTCTCTTTTGCCTGGTCCAGGGTCTGGTGAACGACCAATCCGCAGACCTAGTGCAGGGATACGAAATAACCCCGTTCTCACGGTGGATCGATGTCGATCCCATGGTCGGATTGCTCGGTCCCGAGGAAAATATTAATCTCACTATCACACTTGATTTTACCGGTGACGATATTATCCAGGATTCGATTTATCAGGCGCAGATTATTATCAACAATAACAGCCCCGAAACACCCGTAATTCCGGTGACGGTGGATGTTTTAAGCGGTATCGATGACGATAATTCGAATCTTCCCGGGGAATTTTCTCTTTATCAGAATTATCCCAACCCTTTTAACCCCTCCACATCGATTAAATTTGCTCTACCGGAACAATCCGACGTAACCATCGAGATTTTCAATATTCTCGGCCAGAAGGTTTCGACCATCTCCGAGGGTCTTATACAGGCCGGTTTCTATAGTGTCACCTGGGATGGTTCATCGGCCGCCTCCGGGATTTATTACTACAAGATTTCCGCGGGCGATTTTGTTAATGTGAAGAAAATGACTCTTTTAAAATAGAGATAGGGATTACCGCCCCCGGTCCTGAACAGGACTGGGGGCTTTTTTTTGCGTAAAAAACTCGATATAGACTGATATCGGATGTGTTGAAATTTACCCCGACTGGAAAATCGGGGCTATTACTTTATTATAAATTAGATATC
>JAZGHS010000081.1:0-3486 GCA_036481315.1 Candidatus Zixiibacteriota bacterium
CCCTTCTGCAATTGATAAAGATTCGCGTCAAGAGGCGGCTCCCCGACCGCGAAAACAATATCGTATTTTTTCTCGATCTCCACCGAATAAACATCTTTAGCCTTGCGGCAGGCCTCCTCGAAACTCCCCCTTAAATCTCCACAATAAAGATCCACTATATCCCCATCTCGGGAGAGAACCAATTGTATCGAAAAAACAGGCATTCGAACCGCCATCTCGGCCGCCTCCGCCAGATCGAGATGCACCGGGTTTCCTTCGAGATTCATGCTTTCGGCGTGTTCAGATTTAGCATGACTGTGATTGGCTACCACCGTCCCAAACGACGCTAATCCCGGAACAAGCGATTTTCGCCCACCTGTAAATCCGGCGAAAAAATGAGGCTCGACCGAATTTATACATATTACGGATTCCGCTTCGATAAGTTTCTTATTCACCGCGACAAGGGTCCCGCGGGATGTTTTTCCCAGGGTAACCGTGTTTTCGGTAGCATGGCAATCATGGACAAAAACTCTGTTTTCTAAAGTATCCCTGAGATCGCCGAAAATTGTGTCTAATTCCCGTTCGGTTGGTGCGCGATGGGTACCGGTGGCCACGAGAATCTCGATCTGTTCAATAGGGATAGATCGCGAAAGGACTTTTAAAATCGCCGCAGTAGGCACCCTACGGGTTCCATCATTGACTATAATTGAGACTTTTTTAGCATGAAATAAATTTTTTGCCTTCTCCCATCCTTCTTCGATTTTTCTAACGACTGTTTCGGAATTCAGGATAGGGAAACTCTTAGCTTCGAGCAAAGCGACATTATCCGGGAATTCAATCCGTTCGATAACGCCGTTATATGGTATTTCAATCTCCATAAGTTCGATTTTCAAGAGAAGAAAAAGGCGATCTCGGTTTTGGCGGTCTCCTCGCCGTCGGATGCGTGAACCGAGTTCTTACCAATATCGATCGCCAGATCGTAGCGAATCGTCCCGGGATGCGCTTTTTGAGGATCGGTAGTCCCGATCAAATCCCTGATACCCGAAATCGTATCGCCATCCGATTCCACGATCATCGGCACGATAGGACCCGACGACATAAATTCGCAAAGCTCGCCCAAAAACGGACGACCTTCATGAACGGCGTAAAATTTCCGGGCATCATCATACGAAAGCCGAACCATTTTCAAGGCCGCGATCCGGAAACGGGCTTTTTCCAGTCTGCTTATTATCTCGCCAATCAGATTTCTTTTTACAGCGTCCGGTTTTATTATCAGAAGCGATCTTTTAGGCATTTTCTTTCGCCTTTCTACCCAGTTCGAATCCCACCTTGCAGGCCAGCTTGTTCTTTTCCTCGGTACCGAACGGAGCTCGTCCCAAAACTGCCTTTTCCAGCGATTCCCGGGAACAGATACCAGAAATCTCCACTATAGCCGCCAGGGATATCACATTTGCCACCACCGGGGTACCCACTTCATCCCGGGCCGCCCGAATGACAGGAAGTGAATAGGCTTGATCGGTGGGCAACTGGCGAACCTTGTCGGAATCGACCACAAGGATACCGTCTTCCTTTAAGTTTTTGAAATACTGGTCGCAAGATTCCTGGGTCAAACACAGCAGCAGATCGAGCTCGACACTTTTGGGATAAAAAATCTCACCGTCGGATATGACCACGTCCGAGCGGGACGCTCCTCCACGGGCCTCGGGACCGTAGGATTGTGTTTGAGAGACATTCTTGCCCTCGTAAATACCGAGAGCTTCAGCGAGTATCACACCTGCCAATACCAACCCCTGACCTCCCGAACCGGAGAGCCTGACATCGTAGCGTCCGTTATCTTTTCTGGCTTTCATCTATTCATCATCCATTAAAAACTTTAAATTTAGAATAACTCAATCTTTATCACCCGGGCCCGTATCGGCAACCACTTTCTTTCGTTCCCTTTCCTGCTCCTCGTCAACGATGCTTACCCGATCGATTATCTTCTGGTATTCTTCGAGATACTCCGGCTTCTCCTCATCGTGCAGAACTCCGGTCACAAATTTTCCTTCGAGTTCCTCCGGCGACATTTTCGCCGCGGCGATCGCCGATACCGAATGTTCCTTCTGCCACAAAATCATCTTCACGGCACTTCCCTCTCGGTTCAACCGCCCATATTGAGTATGACAATTAGAAATGACCTCTACAAGAGAGAATCCTTTCTTGTTAATCGCCTGGCTCATCAATCGCGCCAGCTGAGGAGCGTGATAAACCGTGCCCCGAGCTATATACGACGCTCCGGCCGCTTTGGCCAGCGTTACCGGGTCGAAAGCCTGTTCGATCATTCCGTATGGCGCTGTAGATCCCTTTTTCGAGAACGGCGTTGTAGGTGAATACTGTCCGCCGGTCATACCGTAGATATAATTATTAACCAGTATGCAGGTAATATCCATGTTACGACGGGCTGCGTGAATGAAATGATTACCGCCGATAGCCAGCAAATCTCCGTCGCCGGATACGACAATAACCTTCAACCTCTCGTTGGCCATCTTTACACCGGTGGCGAAAGCCAGCGGCCTCCCGTGGGTGGTATGCAGAGTATTAAAATCGAGATAGACCGGAATCCTGGCGGTGCATCCTATTCCGGAAATTACTGCAACGTCGTCTTTAGGAAGTCCGAGGTTATCGATAGCCCTGATCATCGCTCCCATGGCGATCCCGATACCGCATCCCGGGCACCAGACGTTGGGGAATTTTTTGTGATGTCGTAAATAATTGTGCGTAACGTTCGATTTCTGATTCATGCTACAAACGTTCCTCTCTTAGCTTTTCGACAATCTGCTGAGGAGTTATCAATTCCCCGTCGAACCTGTTCAGCCCGACGATCTTTATATGGCGATCGCAAAGACGCTTTATCTCCCCGATGATCTGCCCCTGGTTCATTTCAGGAACGACCACAAGATCGACCTTTCCCAATAATTTTTTGACAATCTTATCGGGAAACGGCCAGATTGTTCGTGGCTGAACCACCCCGACCTTGAAACGCCGCTTGCGGGCGATCTCGACCGCCTGCCTGGCGGCTCTTGCCGCTGAACCGTATGCGAATATCATGACATGAGAATCATCCATCTTGTAGGTTTGGACATCGGAAATGTCATCCATGTGACGGGTGATTTTCAGACGAAGCTTATTCATTTTTTGAGTGATCTCGTCCCGATTGGCCGTGGGAAACCCGGATTCGTCGTGAGTAAGACCGGTAAGATGAAAACGATATCCCTCCCCGAACGACGCCATAGGCGAGAGGAAATCCGGAGTGATCTCGAAATGCTTGTACCATTCCGGCGGTTCCACCGGGGGAGTTACGGTTTTAACATCGATTTCTCCGGGATCGGGAAGTTTGACAACCTCCCGCATATGCCCGAGAACCTCGTCACTCAAGACAATCACCGGGCTGCGATAGGTCTCGGAGAGGTTAAACGCTCTGACCGTCAGATCGAAACACTCCTGCACCGACGACGGGGCCAGGACGAT
>JAZGHS010000082.1:0-4137 GCA_036481315.1 Candidatus Zixiibacteriota bacterium
CGAAAAACGGCGTCAAAGCGCGGATGGTCACCAACAACACCACCGAATCGCCCGACGATCTTTTCGATATCATGTGTCAACGAGGTTTCGAATTCGAACGTTACGATCTGTTCACCTGCTTGAGCGAGGCGGCCGAACGGATGATCCGTCAAAAAGCGAAAAGCTGTTTCGTGATCGGTGTCGATAATGTCAAAAAGTATCTCCAAAGCCGGGGTATCGAACCGGTGGAGTCGTATAAAGCCGACGCTGTCCTGGTTGGTCTCGATCCGACATTATCGTACGGCAAGATGAATATGGCGGTGAAAGCGATACTGGAAAACGGCGCCAAGCTCTACACCCTGCATCGCAACCGACGATATGTCGACGAGAACCGCGAGACGGTGATGTCGTCGGGACCGATAGCCGCCGCGTTGGAGAACGCCTGCATGGTCAAAGCGAATATCTGCGGTAAACCGGACAGGCGGTTTTTCTTAAGCACGATCAAGGGCTGGAACGTTGCCCGCAAAGAAATCCTCATGGTTTCCGACGATCCGTTCGCCGACCTGGTGGGGGCGAAGAAGCTTGGGATGGTAACCTGCTGGGTTCTGACAGGCTCACAGAAAGACCCCGATCTGGCTAAAAAGATCCCCGAGAATCATCGTCCCGATTACATTTTAAACAGCGTATTGGATATTCCGGTTTAGAAAAGAGTATCGACTAAAGAATAATATACTTATATTGCTCTTGGCATGATGTTAAAATTCGGAATCATAGGTTTGCCGCAATCGGGTAAATCTACAATTTTCAATGCTCTATCGGGGGCGCACGCCGCGGTCGGTGATTATTCGACCGCGAAAGCGGCTAATATTGCCATGGTCAAGATCCCCGACCCGAGGATCGAACGTCTTGTGGAAGTATTCAAGCCGAGGAAGATCACTTATGCCGAGGTCGAGTACATCGATATCGCCGGTTTGACTTCCGACGCGTCGAGCGACCGTAAAAAGGAAGCTGCCTACATTCACTCCATCAGGCAGGCAGAGGCGTTATTGCAGGTGGTGCGATGTTTCGATAATCCCGACGTTCCTCATCCCGACGGTTCTGTCGATCCCAAGCGTGATATCGCCGAGGTCGATTCGGAATTGATGCTGGCCGATATGATGGTTATAGAGAATCGACTAACCAAGGTGGAACGTCAGTTAAAGGTGACCTCCAAGGACAGGGACAAGGCCGAGCTCGATCTGCTGAAAAAACTGCAACAGTCGCTTGAGGATGAAAAACCGTTACGGGAGCTCGAGCTTACCGACGATGAGATAAAACGATGCGGCACATTCGGATTTCTAACTCTTAAGCCGATGCTTTACATTCTCAATCTCGGCGAGAATCAACTTCCCGACCGCCAACGCTGGGAGGACGATTTCGCCTTCGTGACCGAACATCGCCAAAGCGGTCTGACCAGCATCTCAGGATCGTTACAGATGGATATCGCCGATCTCGACGAGGCCGACCGCGAGGATTTCATGAAGGAGCTGGGGATCGAGAGCGCGGCCTCCGATGTCATTATCCATAAATCGTTCGATCTGTTGGGGATGATAGTCTTTTTGACAGGCGGTGAGGAGGAGGTTCATTCCTGGCCGATCCGCAAGGGGACCAACGCTCATAACGCCGCTGGAGAAATCCACACTGATATCCAGCGTGGTTTCATCAAGGCCGAGTTGACCTCTTTTGACGATCTCGACCGATTGGGAAGTTGGTCTAAGGCCCGCGACGAGGGCAAGCTTCATCTGCACGGCAAAGACTATATCGTGCAGGACGGGGATGTTATCCTGTTCCGTTTTAATGTGTAGGTGGTTTGCTCATATCGACATAGATATTTATAGTATTACCTCTTCCCCGATTTAATTTGCCATCTACCCCCATATATACAATATTAATGCGGGTGAGGCTTGAGTATGATTGACGAAGGCAAATACCGATTCCGCACGTTTACGGTGGAGATTAAGAAACGCCCAATACCCAACAGTTTCCTGGTGATATTCAAGGGCGGCACGAATGTAGACTACAGCGGATGGGAGACTCCGGCGGGCGATCGCAAGAAATTCGAGGACAATTTCAAATTCGCCTGGAACCCTTTCGACGCGCCGTCGAATAATAAAGGCGAGTATGTAGTTAAGTTTTCCACCGATGATCGATTAAAGAAATTTGCCGAATGGCTCGATAAAGAAATTAGGCAGTACGGCGGCCTGAAAGATGATATTTAAGCTCAATTAGCTTTTATTAGGAGGCTTTTTGTCAAAGGGAGTTATGAAACAGGATCAGCAAAACGCGCCCGAGATCAGTCCCGAGCAGATAAAAGAAACCGAACTTTCAATTCTTCCGCTTAAAGCGGCCGTGGTTTACCCGTCGCTGGTGATGCCGCTAATGATCACCGAGGCCAGATATGCCAAGCTTATCGACGATGCCCTGATGGAGGGAAAACCGATTATTTTGGTAGCCCAGAAGGACGCTGAGCAGGAATTTCCCGCGCCGGACGGATTATATACGGTTGGTACGGTCGGGTCGATCTTGAAAATGCTTCGTTTTCCCGACGGTTCGGTCCGTTTCCTTGTGCAGGGTATCATGCGTGTCGAGATCGAAAAATATACCGCTACCGAGCCATATCTTAAAGGGATGGTCAACCCCATAGATGAGACATTCGGCAAAAATATAGAGGAAGAAGCGCTTGTACGTAATATACACGAGCAGTTGAAAAAAGTCGTGCAATTGGCCCCTTATCTTCCCGATGACTTGCAGGTGACGGCGTTGAACACCGAGGATCCATCGAAACTGGGCGACCTGATCGCCTCTAACCTGAATATCACTACCGAGCAGAAACAGGAGATACTGGAGATATTCGATGTCGCTCAACGTCTCAAGAAATTGACCTCGATGATCACCAAAGAGGTCGAGGTTCTCGAGATGTCGAAAAAGATTCAGTCGGAAGCGGCCAGCGAGATGGGCAAATCTCAACGGGAATATATTCTGCGAGAGCAATTGAAAGCTATCCGCAAGGAACTCGGGGAATCCGACGATCAGACGCTTGAATTAGAAGAGTTCAAGAAGAAGATAGATGAAGCGAAAATGTCTGCCGAGGCCGAGGAAACGGCTATCAAAGAACTGGACAGACTCTCCAGAATGAACCCGTCAGCGGCGGAATATACCGTGAGTAGAACATATCTCGACTGGCTGGTATCGTTGCCGTGGTCGGTTTCCACCGATGATATTCTCGATATAAAGAAGGCGCAGAAGGTGCTTGATGAGGATCATTACGATCTGGAGAAAGTCAAAGAGCGTATTTTAGAATACCTCGCGGTAAGAAAATTGAAATCGGATTTGAAAGGTCCGATCCTCTGCTTTGTCGGCCCTCCCGGCGTGGGAAAAACATCTTTGGGTAAATCGATCGCCCGGGCTATGGGACGGAAATTCCATCGCATGTCTCTGGGTGGGGTCCGTGACGAGGCTGAAATCAGGGGACATCGACGGACATATATCGGAGCGTTGCCCGGACGCGTAATCCAGGGGCTTCGCAAGTCGGGCTCGAATAATCCGATATTCATGTTTGACGAGATAGACAAGATCGGGCAGGATTTCCGCGGCGATCCGGCGTCGGCGCTTCTCGAGGTGTTGGATCCGGAGCAGAACAATACATTCTCCGATCACTACCTCGATATCGCTTTCGATCTATCTAAGGTGATGTTCATCACCACCGCCAACGTTGTGGAGACTATCCCACATGTGCTTTTAGACCGCATGGAAGTTATTCAGCTTTCCGGCTATACCGATATGGAGAAGCTGGCTATCGCCAAAAAATACCTGATACCGAGAAACCTCGATGATCACGGTTTGAAGCCGTCGAATCTGACCGTCACCGATTCGGCTGTCAAGAAAGTAATATCGGGCTATACGCGCGAATCGGGCTTGCGTAATCTGCATCGTGAAATCGGCGCCGTCTGCAGAAAGGTGGCTAAGAATATAGCATCGGGCGATGCCACCCGGATGAAGATCGATGCCAAAGACGTGCGGAAATTGCTCGGCCCGGAGAAGTTTATCCGTGAGGAAACCGAAAGGTCGCCTAGAGTCGGGGTTATACCCGCGCTCGCCTGGACTTCCACAGGCGGGGAG
>JAZGHS010000083.1:0-21659 GCA_036481315.1 Candidatus Zixiibacteriota bacterium
GACGGCGACCCGTCGACAACAGACGACGTCCCCGACGTTATCAACAACTCCTGGGGCGTGCCGCTTGGATATTATTCCGCCTGTAATCAGACTTTCTGGGAAGCGATCGATAATCTCGAAGCTGTCGGAGTTGTTTGCGTATTCGCCGCCGGTAACGAAGGGCCGTACGTTGCGAGTATCAGAACCCCAGCCGATAGAATAGCCACCGAATTCAATAGCTTCTGTGTCGGAGCGGTAAACGGGAATTATCCAGATCTCCCCATAGCGTCATTCTCCAGCCGGGGGCCGTCCGGATGCGATAGTATAACCGTCAAACCCGAGGTTTCCGCCCCGGGTGTGTCAATTCGTTCAACAAGTAAAACGGGCGGTTATATCAGCATGTCGGGTACTTCAATGGCCACTCCCCACGTGGCAGGGGCTGCCGCGATATTACGTCAATTTAATCCCAACGCGACACCGTCGCAGATCAAACAAGCATTGATGTATTCCGCACTGGATCTGGGATCGTCCGGCGAGGATAACGATTACGGATGGGGCGTGATTAATATCAGAAGAGCGTTAAATTATATGCCGCCGCCTATGGGAATCTACCCGGCTTTTATCGATACCGAAATTTCCGGCGACGGTATCGCGGATCCGGGAGAGGAATTCGGGCTGGGCTTGTTGATTGAAAACCTTGGACGGCCTGCCGAAAATCTCACCGCCCAACTTACGGCAATCGATCCCAGGGTAACTGTAATATCAGGTAATTCTGTTATCGAATTTTTCGATCATAATGACACGGTAATGGTGGGGCAGTTCACAGTATACTTCGCGCCCGATATCTCTCAATCCGAAAGGATCTCATTTGTTCTAACAGTTCTCCACGACGGGGAATCCTCGGCTATCGAGTTTGATATTATCGCAGGTGGCGCTAATGAACCGGGGATCGCAACTCACGATAATGACGATATTAAATTCAGTTTTTCCAATATAGGTCAATTCGGTCTGGGGACCGGTTCGGTCAACCCGCTCGGAGGAGAGGGATTCAAGTACCCGTCCGACGGTCTCGATTTTCTTAAAAGCGGAACGTTGATGCTGGCTGTCGATCCTTATCATGTAAGCGACGGCGCTATCACTTCAAATCCCGCGTTAACCGACGATGATTTCATGCCTGCCGAGGGTGGTTTTCCCCGGATTGTCGAGCCAGGGATCTACTCCGATCAGGATGGTTTTTCCGTTTATTCCGACAGTACCGCCGAAAACCCATTGGGAATGATTGTTACCCAGCGAAGTTTTTGCTGGACCGGCTATAACTCGGCCCCGTTCGTGATTACCGAATTTACGATTGAAAATATATCCGGGGGTGATATCGATTCGATATATGTCGGCATCTTCTGCGATTGGGATTTGCCGCTATCGTCGGGAAACGACGATATTGTCGATTATATCGATTATCAATCGTTGGGGTATATTATGGATCTATCCACCGGTGTGTCGGTCGGCGTGAAGGCTATAACCCATCATCCGTATTCGTATGCCGCGATCGATAATTCCGTATCATTCGGCGACGGCTTTTCCGAGGCAGAGAAATTCGGTTTCATGACATCGCGATTTGAAAATGTATCGTACTCCGCGCCCGGTAATTACTCCCATCTTATCACAGTAGGCCCGTTTGTAATTCAGGCGGGAGAGTCTGAAGTCGCGGCGTTTTCGTTCGTGGCCGGCTCCGATCTATCCGAGCTTATCACCAACGCCGAGCTTTCGCTTGCCTTGTATCCGGGGCGCACCGATATCGCCGACACCGATAATCCGTTACCGTCGGAATACGATCTTATCACCAACTACCCCAATCCGTTTAACGGCAGTACTATTATAGAACTTGCCGGAGAAGGCGAAAGCGGTCAGGTTTTATCGATCTACGATATCGCCGGTCGCCTTGTGAAAACGATACCGGTTTCCGGTTTGAAACAGGTCACCTGGGACGGTTCCGATGATCAGGGTAACGATCTTGCCGCCGGGATATATTTCGCGCGGTTATCGTCAAGCGGTAAATCGTCGGTAAGAAAAATGGTTTATTTAAAATAAGCTCTCTCTCCTTCCTTCCGATAAGCCCCCCTTAGATGTATTAGGGGGGCTTGTTTTTTTATGGTATCAATATCTTCTCCGGAATTAATTGCCGGGTCGTTCTTTCAGACAGGAATGTCTGACCTACCGAGTTTTATGTTAACATATAATAAGGCTTGACGATTTGGATCGGGAACGATACTATCAACCTATAACATTAGTATTATATCGAGCCGAGGTTGAATGGAAGACGAAAAACTAAATAACGGGAATAGACCCGAAGCCCCCGACTGGCTGATAGAGAATATCGCCGAAGCGTCTAAAAACACGCGCAAGATATATCTTCTCTATCTTGGTTTCCTTGCTTATTGCGCCCTGACCGTGTTCGGGACTAACGACCGTACTCTGATTCTCAACGAGCCCGCACACTTGCCAATAATCAATGTCGGTGTGCCGCTCGAGGGATTTTTCATAGTTGCCCCGTTAATGGCCATTTTCACTTTCGTTTATCTTCAGTTAAATCTTCAGAATCTTAATAAACTAAAGCTGGAGCTTTGGAAAGATCATCCTCATATTAAAAAAGAACGTCTTTATCCCTGGTTGATTAATGTCGTAGATGACCCGGCAAAGGGGGCAATGGGCAATATACAACTGTATGTTGTCAGTTTTTCATTATGGTGGTCGCTGGTTGTAGTATTGATATTATTCCCCGTCTATTACGTCAAGAAACACGATATCGTAATGTCGTATATATTAGGGTCTTTACCGCTGTTAGGTACGATTATAGTATTTTGGTTTAAAAGCCAGTATGAAATGTTAGGATTTAAAAAATTTGTGTGGAAAGGTAAGTTGAGATTATTGGCCGGTATAATATTAATTCTCCTCGAATTTTTCTTTTTGGCCTTTATAATACGCTGGTCCATGCAGGGCGGCAAATACGAGTTCCTAAAACCCTGGCTGTGTGTCGATTTAAGCTATCAGGTACTTGTCAACGAACCGGAAACAGATTATGAGGGGCTTTATTGGGCGGATTTCAGCGGCGTGCATCTTGAAGGAGCGAATTTACAATCCTCGGTTTTGAAACGTGCTGATCTAAGTGATGCACATCTTAAAAAAGCGGATTTATGGAGAGCCAACCTTCAAGAAGCGAATTTAAGATCTACCAACCTTCAAGAAGCGGATTTAAGATCTACCAACCTTCAAGAGGCGAATTTATTTTTTGCCAACCTTCAAGGAGCGCGTTTATTTAGAGCCAACCTTCAAAGAGCGAATTTAGAGAAGGCCAACCTTCAAGGAGCGGAATTAGGATATGCCAGCCTTCAAGAAGCCGATTTAGCCGAGGCCGATCTTAAAGGAGCGGGATTAGGATCTGCCAACCTTCAAGAAGCCAATTTAGACGAGGCCGATCTTAAAGGAGCGGATTTATTTGATGGCGACCTTCAAGGAGCGAATCTATATAGATCCAACCTTCAAGGAGCGTCTTTGGTAAATGCCAAGCTTCAAGGAGCCAGAAATTTAACAATTGAGCAACTATCAGAAGTAAAAACATTATATGAAGCCAAATTAGATTCTGTGTTTTATGAGCAGATCAAAGCCCAATACCCCCACCTCCTGGAACCGCCACCGCCGGAGGAAGAGGAATAGTGGAGTTACGGGATCCTGTCAGAACCACAGCTATATAACTATAGCAGCATAATTTGTCGGGTTTCTTCACTTCGTTCCGGAACCCGACCTACTTTAATTATTCTCCGATTAGAATGTCTTCATTAACAACCGCATAGGAACCATATCAAACCCCCGACGGTTATAATCACAAATGAAGTTTCTTGAAATTTCGGCGGCAATACCAAAGGCGGGCAACCTTGAGAAAACATTCAGGATCGGTTTTAGTCGCGGCATTGATAACGGCGCTACTCGTTATCCTGGCTCCTATCAATTTAAAATGGACAAAAGCAATGAACGATAAAACAAATCATCAGAACCGTCTTGCAGATGAGAAAAGCCCCTACCTGCTCCAGCATGCCGATAACCCGGTGGACTGGTATCCCTGGGGAGAGGAGGCGTTCGAAAAGGCTAGAAGCGAGAACAAGCCGATATTTTTATCCATCGGTTATTCCACCTGCCACTGGTGCCATGTCATGGAGCATGAATCTTTCGAGGACGAGGACGTCGCGGCATTGATGAACGATGTTTTCGTCTCCATTAAGGTCGACCGGGAGGAACGTCCCGATCTCGATAATATCTATATGACCGCCGCGCGCCTCTTAAACAACCGAGGAGGTTGGCCATTGACAATCATAATGACTCCGGATAAGAAACCGTTTTTCGCGGCGACCTATATTCCGAAGGAGAGTCGTTACGGGCGGGTCGGGATGCTCGAGTTGATTCCCAGGCTCAAAGAAGTATGGAATTCGAAACGTGACGAGCTTGATCGTACCGGCAATGAAGTGGTGGCGGCGTTAAACAAGCCCGCGAACGGCTCCGGAACCGATCTGGGCGAATCGATTCTCTCAACAGCCTACAATCAATTCAAACGGAATTTCGACAGCGAAAACGGCGGTTTCGGCAACGAACCGAAATTCCCCACTCCGCATAACCTCATGTTTCTTCTTCGCCACTGGAAGAGAACGGGCAACGATGAAGCGCTTCGCATGGTGGAAAGAACATTACAGGAGATGCGGCAGGGCGGGATATATGATCATGTCGGCTACGGGTTTCATCGTTACTCCACCGACGCTCAATGGTTGTTGCCTCATTTCGAGAAGATGCTTTACGATCAGGCCTTACTGGCAATGGCTTATACCGAAACATACCTGGCCACCGGAAAAAAGGAATACGAGGATACCGCAAGGGAGATTTTTGAATATGTTTTAAGGGATATGACCGATCCCGGAGGTGGTTTTTACTCCGCAGAGGACGCCGACAGCGAAGGTGAGGAGGGGAAATTTTATGTCTGGAGCGAGAAGGAAATTAAAGAGATTCTCGATGAAGAAAAAGCGAAACTAATAATCGATATATACAATATTGTCCCGGGCGGTAATTTTACCGAGCAGGGTACAGGTAGAACCACAGGTGATAATATCCCGCATCTTAAAGACTCCTGGAAAAATCTCTCCAAACGATTCGATATCCCCGAGAAAGACCTTCGACAAAAGGCGAACGAGGCGTTAGAGAAGTTATTTAAGATCCGCGAAAAGAGAGTGCATCCGTATAAGGACGATAAAATCCTGACCGATTGGAACGGTCTTATGATCGCGGCATTGGCCAGTGCGGGACGGGCGTTCGACGCGCCCGAATATATCGACGCGGCCAAGCGATCGGTCGATTTCGTTCTCGGTAAAATGAAAACCTCCGAAGGACGCTTGCTACATAGATACAGAGACGGGCATACCGGCATAGCCGGTAATATTGACGATTATGCTTTTGTTGTTTTCGGTTTGTTGGAGCTATACCAGACGACTTTCGAAATAGAATATCTCGAACAGGCATTGGAGATAAATAATACCCAGATCCGGTATTTCCGGGACGATCAAGCAGGAGCGTTTTATTTCACTCCCGATGATGGCGAAGAGCTAATAGTACGCCAAAAGGAAATCTACGACGGCGCGGTGCCGTCGGGTAATTCCGTAGCCGCATATAATTTATTAAGATTGGCTCGAATCACCGGTAATTCCGAATTCGAGGAGATGTCATCGAGAATAGTTCGATTGTTTTCCGCCGAAATCGGAAGGGCGCCGACCGCATACACCTTTTTGCTTCTAACCATCGATTTCGCGGTAGGGCCGTCGGGGGAAATTGTCATCGTGGGCGATAAAGATAGCCGTGATACAAATAAGATGATCAAAGCCATTAACCGTGAATTTATTCCCAATAAGATCGTTGTTTTCAAGGCAAACGACGGGGATTCGAAAAAGATCGATGAAATAGTATCCTATATCTCGGGTTTTGAGGGCAATACCGATATGCCAACGATCTATTTCTGTCGGGATTTCGTTTGCGATCTTCCAGTAAATAGCGTTGATCAGATGATGGCGAAGCTGGAAACATGGACAAACAGTACTCGTAGTTCAAAAAGATAATACACGTTATTTACAAGGAAGATTCTCAGGAACGGGAAAGGTTTTGCAACTCCGTAGTAGTCAACGTGTTAATGGCGGAAAACCGCTTGACTTTTTGGAAAATTTGAGTATTTTAAGATGAGAAATCATAAAATTATCCGGAGGATCGATGAGAACTAAGTTAATGGTTTTTGTATTGTTGGTTATTTTCGCGGCTACGGCGTCATCGAGTAATATTGCCCCCGAAATTGTAGAGATGTTAAAAGCCAGCGGCCAGCTTGATCAAATAGTGGAGGCCGACAGGCAGGCGAGGGAAAAGGGAGTTTGGGAGGCCAATCCCGACCCTTATAGATTCGGTGTCGCCACCGATATCGATACGCTTCATTGTTTGATCATATTGGTTGATTTTGACGATATGGACCATGAGTCGGGTTTGCACGCCGAGTCGGAGGATTTTGATACCCTTTTGTTCTCACAAGACGTTTGGGAACCGGGAAGCATGACCGATTATTACTGGGAAACGTCGTACGAACAAGCTCAACTTATGGGGCAGGTTACCCAATGGTACCGGATGCCTCAACAGTACGCATATTATGTCGATGGTCAACGGGGTTTCGGTTCTTATCCTCGAAACGCACAGAAGCTTACCGAGGATGCTGTTTTGGCGGCCGATCCCGATGTCGATTTCTCGCTCTATGATAACAGCGGCAATGGACAGGTAGACGCTTTATTTATTGTTCACGCCGGCCCGGGGTACGAGGATACCGGAAACGTTAACTACATTCATTCTCACGCCTGGGTGACAAGTTATTATATGTCCCTGGATGGAGTATATGTTTATCGCTATTCCATGGAACCGGAAGAAACAGCGTCGGGGCAGCTGATTACCATAGGAGTGTTCTGCCACGAATACGGCCATGTCCTCGGACTTCCCGATCTCTATGATTACGACTATGACTCCAATGGTGTTGGTATGTGGTCTGTAATGGCCGGAGGGTCGTGGGGCGGCGGTGGGGCAACCCCGGTACATTTTGATGCCTGGTGTAAATACGATCTGGACTGGGTAAACCCCACGAGAGTTGGCGATCCGCTTATTAACGAACAAATCGACGCCGTTGAGTTTTCTCCGGATATATATCAGTTGTTCAGCCTCGATAACTACAGCAACGAGTTTTTTATGGTGGAAAACCGCAGGCAGGTGAATTTCGATGTCAGTATTCCGCAGGAAGGTCTGCTGATTTACCATGTGGACGAAAGTGTTCCGAACAATAACGACCAGACTCATTACAAGGTCGCAGTGGAGCAGGCCGACGGTGAGTTTGATCTGGAAAACAATCGGGGAGCCGATGGTGGCGATCCCTGGCCGGGACAAACCGAAAATCGTACATTCGATGATTTTTCTGCTCCGAATGCCTGGCTTTATAATAACCAACCTTCGGAAGTAGCAGTAGCCAACATCTCCGATTCCGATTCGACAATGTTCGCCGATCTCTCGGTCATGTATTCGACACCGCTGTATGTAATTCTCGATATGACTTTCGACGATGATTCGGGGGGCAACAATAACGGTCGTCCCGAACCGGGCGAGATAATAGAATTTTTATTCACGGCACAAAACTCCAGGGCTTTTGCGGGCGACCTGGTGGTTTTCGGCAGCTGCTCGGATCCGGAAATAGTATTCACCGACTCGATCTCGGCGTTGGGCGGGCATCCGGTCAATGAGCCGTTCGATAACGAGGACGATCCCATGATCTTTACAGTCCCTTCGGATTATTCCTCGAACTTTGTTGATATTATCCTGATGTTTACGGCTCTGGGCGGAGAGTATCAACAGGAGATAAGACAAAGGGTAACCATAGGAATGCCCAATATCCTTCTTGTGGACGATGACGGCGGCTTAGGTGAGAGCGATTACTTTATCGCCAGCGCGGAATCTCTCGAACTTATTTACGATATCTGGGATGTTTCGGTATCCGGATCTCCGGCTGGAGATTTAAGCCGATATCCGATGGTGATCTGGTTCACCGGCGATTCGCGAAGCGAACCGATGTCGGCGAGCGATGTTGACGGGCTTATCTCTTATCTTTCAAGCGGAGGACGTTTGCTGATGTCCAGCCAGGATTTTGTTCAACGGCTCTCAGAGCGAGGCGATTCAGACGATCTGATACTTCTCAATGATTTCCTGAAGCTTGATTATGATACCTACGAATCGAATCATATGGTTTACGGCGAGAGCGGCACCGTTTTCGACGAGTTACGGGTCATAACCGCGGGCGTCGGGGGAGCGGGTAATCAAAGCTCGCAGGACGCTCTAACAGTACTCGACGGTGGGCAATCGATGCTTACCTATGGTTCCGATAGAATTGCCGCGGTCGGGGTAGCCGACGATTACGCCGCGATAACGATCGGATTCGGTCTCGAGGGTATCTACAACGATTATCCCAACTGGAATAGCCGCGAAGATATTCTCGACGCGGGCATGGCATTCCTCTGGGAAGTTCAGACCTCCGTTCCGGATACCAGACCGGAACTCCCTCAGACGGTGGCGTTGGAACAGAATTATCCCAACCCGTTCAATCCCGAAACCAATATCTCGTTTGAGCTACCGAGGGCGGGTAATGTCCAATTGGTGGTCTACGATCTGTTAGGCCGGATGATTGATGTATCTATTGACGGTTTCATGGAAGCGGGACATTATGAGATCAACTGGGACGGTTCGGATAAATCATCGGGCATATATTTCTATAGGATTACGACATCGGATGGTTCCCTGACCCGGCGCATGACGTTATTGAAGTAACGAAAAGAGCGACTACTTTCAATAGGGGCGAATTTCGGTTCGCCCCTTTTTTTAGTTATCGTATTAATTTTGCATATTGACAAGGCCACGAAATTCGCATAGATTAAAGTCCGGTTCTGGGCCCTTTGGCCCCGATGGGAAGACGGTGAGAAACCGTCACAGCCCCGCTACTGTGATCGGGTAAGCGCCGCGGAAGCCACACTCTTTAAGAGGGGAAGGCGCGGCCGCTCGCCGCAAGGCGAGTCCGTAAGTCAGGATACCATCGTTTTAAAATAAGTTCCATGCACCTTCGAGGGCGAGGATTGGAATGCTTTACGTTTCTCCGGCCGATCGGCATTTTATTGCCGAATCCTACAGCCGGTTTTTTATCGCGATAATTTTCATCGTATTGATCTTTTATCTGTGTATTGAGACGCGCGCTCAATCGGAGATCAAAATCTCCGGCAGGGTTACCGATCTCGTATCCGGGGCTCCGATTCCCGGGGCTACCGTCGCAATTGACGGCACAGGTAGAATCTCCACAACTGACAGCGACGGGCGTTTTTATTTTACCGACTTGCCCACGGGCAAATATACCGTAACAGCGAAAAGAATCCGTTTTAGGCAGGGCGGTTCCGAGGCTGTTATAGACGATGTTTTCACCTCCTCGATTACTATCTCCCTGGCGAGATCTCCGGTGATTGTGCGGGGGCAGGCCGTGACCAAAACCCGCGACGATCTGTTTGTTGTCAATCGGCTTGGCGCGGTTACAGTCGTCGATATCCCGACGTCGGGGCTCGGCTCGATCGCCCAATTAACAGATAAGCTTCCCGAACTGGAGCTTGTGGAATCCGGTAACAGGCAATATCTACGGATAAGGGGCGCGCCGCTTAACGGTACCGTAATCATGCTGAACGGCCGGTCGATTAACTCAACTTTTGATTCCCGCGGCGATATCTCAACGATTCCGTTCGGATCGGTCACCACAGTCGAGATTGTCACCGGCGGCGATTATAAGTCTCCGGGATTGGCTGGCACTGTCAATTTCATAACCGATATCGATCGAAAAAATATAATCGTAGCGGCCGAGCGCGGGAATTTCGGGTTCGAATCATATTCTGCCGGTGGGGGCTTCTCTTTCGCTGAAATAGTAACGGTATCTCTTGACACTCGCGGAGAGTATAGCAAAGGCGATTTCGAATTTGTCGATCCCCGTGATTCAGTTCAGATCAGATTAAATAACTTCAATAAATCATCGAGCCTGTACGCCGGATCAAAAATAAAATGGGACAGATCGTCGGTAATGATAAGCGCCAGGTATTTCAAACGTACAGCCGGGGTTCCAGGCGCGGTTTTTCAGCTGACCCCCGACGCCCTGTCCGAAAGCGAGGAGATGGAATTAGCCTCCGGTTTCGAACGTCGGTTTTTTGGTAATGCGGTTTTTGATATTACCGCAGGGCTTAACCGTCGTCGCGCTGAATTCGATTCGCCCCGGACGTCGACTAATTTCATTCCATATAAGACCCGTTTCGACGAGCATGCACGCGATATCAAGATCGGATTCAACTCAACGGGATCGGTAGACTTAAACGGATATTATTCGATTCGTTACGAATCTTTAGACGGCAACGATCTGATCCGGCCGTCATCTAGTTTCGGATTTCATTCGAGAACGATTAACGCCTTATCGCTTGGAATGGGCTATCGTTTCTCGATTTTGAATCGGGTTATCGAACATTCGGTGGTAACGATAGGCTTAAGAGAAGAATGGGGGGACGAAGGCGATTTTCTTTCGCCCTCCGTATCTTTAAGAATGAATACCAATTTCCCGTTGAATCCGGGATTCGATATTTCCTTTTCTAAAGGCCGTCGTCTTCCCGATCTGACTGACTTGTATTGGAAAGAAGATGTTTTCGCCACTCCCAATCCGGAACTAAATCCCGAAGAATCGGAGAGTTTCCAGGCGGGAGCCGATTTAAAAAGCGATTATGCAGGAACTACCGAACTGAGATTAACATCATTCTTTAACCGTTACCGCGATTTAATAATTTGGCGAAAATGGGCCGGAGATAAGTTCAAGCCGGTCAACCTTTCTAAGGCGGAAATCGACGGCTGGGAGATGACTTTCGAGAGTATCCCGTTTTCGGGGCCTTTACGGTTATTCTGGGCGGCGAGTTTTATCAGACCATTAAATAAAGAAGAGGAAGCGAGTCATCGCGATAAATACCTGACTTTCAGGCCGATAGGCACGCAAACAATGTCGATAGAATTCCGCCAAAAGCGATTCGAGTTGAAGTTAAGAGGAAGGCATATCGGCGCCTGCTATACCACCGAGGAAAACACCAAATCGCGTCCGGCAGTGGATCTTTTGGACCTGGAAGTCAAGATAAAGCTGGATGTTAGACGGGTAAGGTCGTCGCTCGGTTTCGGCGTGGTGAACATCGGGGATATTCAATATGAAATCCTGGATCGTCAACCCGAAAAACCGAGAGAATACAGAGTAAAAATTACGCTATCATCGAAGGGAGAATAGTAATGAGAAAATTGGTATTGATTTTAACGCTTTCGCTGACATCCATATCGTACGCGCAAAGGCAGGCTTATGTCGTAAACAGCCTTGCCGAAACACTTTCATTCATAGATCTGGAGACGGGGAGCGTGGAAAATCATATAGTAACTCTCGGAGAGGCCCCAAACCAGGCGGTTTATCACGGCGGTTATATCTATGTGGTCAATTCGATATCAGCCGACATCATGAAAATCGAGCCTGAAAACCGTCAGATAGCAGCCGATATATATCTTCCGATAGGATCTAATCCCTATTTCATGGCTTTTTCCGACGATTACTGTTTCGTGACTGGGTTTGTCTCCGGGGATATCTACAAGATTGATCTGTCCTCAAATGAAATAGTCGATGAGACATCTATCGGCGGCTACCCGGAGGGTATTTTATATCATGATGGTTATGTGTACGTTACCCAGACCTATTTTAATCCGAACGATTACAGCTACGGACAGGGAAAAATAACCGTGCTTAACGCCGAGACGCTCGCGAATGAGGGGCAGTACGATATCGGCACGAATCCGCAATGGATCAGCGGATCATCTGATGGCGACCTTCATATCGTCTGCACAGGTAATTATTTCGATATTTTCGGGGCGGTTTACATCTTCGATCCGGTTTCTAGAACGGTTATCGATTCGGTGAATATAGGCGGGATGCCGGCTAACATGGCGATATCGCCGGAGGGAATTGGATACCTGGCCGCTGGAGGATGGTCTGATCAGGGTTTGGTTTTTGCCTATGATATCGAGAGTGGGGAGATAATTAACGGCCCCGATAACCCAATTTTTTCCGGTCTCGGGGTAACCTGGGTGGCGGTTGATTCCCTGGGTTTTCTCTACTCCTGTGATATGGGGGACGATACGATATCCAGATTTACGCCCTCGGGCGAATTGTTAGAATCTTACGGTCTCGGTGACGGCCCCGTAGCTATGACCATCCTGGATGATATTATTGTGAATACAGATCCGGAACCCCCGGTATTGCCGCCGGACGATTTTGTCATTCTCAGCAACTACCCTAATCCCTTCAATTCCGGGACGACGATTGCGTATGAAATATCGGATAAAACCCTAACCGGTTTGAGAATAGACATTTTCGACGGACTCGGGAGGCTGGTAAAATCGATAGATCCGGGAACTGATGCGATCAGGGAAATGGTTATCTGGGATGGTACCGATAATTCGGGCGGAGAATGCCCGAGCGGGCTTTATTTCGCCCGGATTTCGATAAGGGATTTTGGCCGGAAACAGGCGAATTTCGTGTCATCGCTAAAAATAACCCTTTTGAAATAGGAGTCTGGAATTCGCCCGGATTGAAACAAAGAAAATTCGGGTGGAAAAATAAATTGCGGACAGCCCGATTTTGGTTATATTTATTGAATTGTTTGGAATTGAAAGAGGAGCTAAAGGAGATAAATAATGAAAGCGAAAATTCACCCTAAGTATTATGAAACATCGATAAAATGCGCCTGTGGCAACGTGATCGAGACCAGATCAACCGTCAAGGATATATCGGTGGAAATCTGTTCGAGTTGCCATCCGTTCTTTACCGGCAAGCAGAAGCTTATTGACACGGCTGGTCGTGTGGAAAGATTCAGGACGAAATACGCCAAGCATCTGAAATCCGATAAGGATAAAAAATAAGGAGAATTCAGGCTCTTTTTAACAACGCCTGTTCTAATATGAAATTTAAGGTATTTAAGAAAATAACGGCCTCTTGGTTTTCGCTTTTAGTGGCGGCCACCGATTCTGTCGATAAGAATGTCGGTGGTCAAGCGGTTATCGAGGGCGTCATGATGAGATCTCCGGAAAAGGTATCGACCTCATTACGTCTGCCCGATGGCGAGATTATCACCCGCACGGATAATTTCATTTCGCTTACCAAGAAGAAGAAGCTTTTTGGAAAGCCGATTATTAGAGGGGTAGTTTCCTTTTTCGAGATGCTTATTCTGGGTATAAGAACGTTGAATTACTCCGCAGAAATTGCCGCTAAAGCCGAGGACGGTGAACGGGGAGAACTCGACGAGAAGGACAGCAGGAAATTCAGTTTAGCTTTAGCGCTAACTGTGGTTTTTTCTCTGGCGCTGGGTATTGGCATTTTCTTTTTCCTTCCCATCCTGGCCACACAGCTTGTATCGGTAAACAGGGAGGCCATCGGCTTCAACCTTATCGCCGGAGCTATTCGTCTTACAATGTTTTTAGTGTATGTTTGGAGCCTGTCCCGGTTCGAGAGTTTCAAGAGGATTTTCGAGTATCACGGGGCCGAGCATAAATCGATATTCGCTTTCGAAGCAGATTTGCCACTAGAGGTCGAATCGACCCATCGGTTTAACACATATCATCCTCGATGCGGCACCAGCTTTATACTGATCGTGGCCATGCTAGCCATATTGACCTATTCGGTATCAGATACCGCGTTCGCTGTCATTTTTGGCCAGGCCCCCAATATTTTCGAGAGATTCTCGACTCATTTGTTATTCTTACCGGTTGTGGCCGGTGTTTCGTTTGAGCTATTAAAACTTTCCGGTAAAACGCGTAACAATCCGTTAACCAAAATGCTGATTGCCCCGGGTTTATGGATACAGCGAATCACCACGCGGGAGCCAGCTGACGATCAGGTAGAGGTAGCGATAACCGCCTTAAAAAGCTCTATCGCCGGGACTTCATTAGAACCGAAACCCGCTTAGATTCTCAAACCATGTCATCAGATTTATTAAAAGTATCCGAACAGGTCGAAAAACGTTTCGCGGAATTAACCGATCTTCTGGCCGATCCGGCGACTATAACCGATATGAACCGTTACCGGGATCTTTCCAAAGAGCATTCCGACATCGCCGCGACCGTAGAGAAGAGCAATCAGTATCGCCGGTTATTAAAGCAGATAGAGGAAAACAAAGAGTTGGCAGGGTCAGCAGACGATCCGGAATTGGCGGAACTGGCGAGCGCTGAGCTCGATGAACTCGAGGCAAAGGCTAAAGAGATTCAGGCCGAACTTGAGATACTGCTTATTCCCAGAGACCCCGATGATATAAAAAACGCTATTGTGGAGATCCGTGCCGGTACGGGGGGTGGCGAGGCGGCCCTGTTCGCGTCGGATCTGTTCAGGATGTACAGCAGGTATATCGAGAACAAGGGTTGGAAAATCGATGTTTTAAATACGAATGAGACCGGTATTGGCGGGCTGAAGGAGATAATATTCTCCGTTTTGGGCAAGGGGGTTTATGGCGATCTAAAACTCGAATCGGGAGTTCATCGGGTCCAGAGGGTACCGGCTACCGAAGCGTCCGGAAGATTGCATACGTCGGCGGCAAGCGTGGTGGTGTTACCCGAGGTCGAGGCTGTCGATCTTCATATAGAGCAGAAAGATCTCAAGATCGACGTATACAGATCGTCGGGCCCGGGTGGGCAATCGGTCAACACCACCGATTCGGCGGTACGTATAACCCATATTCCCACCGGGACTATTGTAACCTGCCAGGACGAGAAATCGCAGTTGAAAAACAAGAATAAGGCGATGAAAATCATGCGGGCGAGAATAAATGATATCGTTATTCGGGAGCGACAGGAGTCGATCGATCTGCAGAGAAAAAGCCAGGTGGGGTCGGGGGATCGATCGGAGAAAATAAAAACGTATAATTTTCCGCAAAATAGAGTCACGGATCATCGTTTTGGGTTGACCATATACGATCTGGAGAATATTATAAATGGCGATCTGATTGAAATTATCAAAGAGGCGAAAAAAGCCGCGTTTAATCTGGAGTTGAAAGGGGAAGGGAAATGAATCTTGCGCGTTTTGGAATCGCTATTATTATAACAATAGTTCTATTAGGTGTCGCCAGAAGAATATCCACAAGGCACCCGACTGATTTCTCTCGTCAAGTCGGAGATGTTACAGCCACCCACAGAACGGTCACCGAGGATTTCGGGGACGGCCCCGTTCTGGATGTTGCTTTATCCGCGCCCGACAGCCTAATGGCCGTGGTTAATTACTCGCAAACCGACGGTGGGCCGTATACAGTCGATACGTTAACGATGACCGAAAACGGTTTCAGGGGAGAACTTCCTGATCTCGAAAAGGGGAAAAAGTGGTTTTATTATATTGATCTATATAAGGATAAAAAATCGGTCGCCAAACTTCCTCCATTCGGCACTCAATTTATCAAGTTTAAAGGCCACGTTCCCGCTTATATCCTGGTTCCCCATATTTTTTGTATGTTCGCGATTGTATTTTTCGGATTACTGACTGTTTTTTCAGCGCTCGATCTGGCCAGGGGCAAGGGGGATATCAAAAAGACGGTCGGTCATCTTCATTGGACGGTTATATTCGCTTTTGTCGGTGGATTTCCGCTGGGCTACCTGGTAGCGTATATGGCGTTCGGTGTAGGCTGGGGCGGCATTCCGTTTGGCTGGGATATTACGGATAATAAAACTGTTTTATTGTTCATATTTTGGTTGGTGACCTTAATCCTCGCCCGGAGGGGCTTAAAGGGGGAGAAAATGGCAATATCCAACAACGTTTATTTGGCTCTTACAGTCATCAGTCTTGCCGTAACGATTTTCACCTTTATGATTCCGCATTCGATCTGATATGGCTGATATAGAGAAAATCGCGAAGATAGCGGTGGAGAAAGCGGTATCGCTCGGGGCCGAATACGCTGATTGCCGCTACGTAGAATTGGAGAATGAGTCGTTATCGTTCTCCAACGGCTCGCCCGAATCGGTCAACAGCTCTTTAGATAAGGGATTCGGTGTACGAGTCATAAAAAACGGCGCTTGGGGATTTTTCGGATCATCTCTATTGACCGAGAATGAAGCTGTCCGTGCAGCCGAAAAAGCGGTTGAAATAGGAAAAGCGTCAGCGTCGATTGTACAGGCCCCTGTAACGCTTACCCCGGTCGATTCCCATAAAGAGGATTTCGTTTCCGGATTTAAAACCGATCCGTTCAAAATCGATTTGAAAGATAAACTCGGATTCTTAGAGAATCTTGATAACTTAATGGCGAGAAATGAAGCCTTAAACACACGCGACTCCCATATCGATTTCAGGAAAACAATATCCTTTCTTCTGACTTCGGGCGGAACAGTTGTCAACCAGAAGATTATCCATTCGGGGGTAGGTATTGAACTGGGTATCAGTAAATCGCGTCGGGAAAGAGCTACCAGGAGTTTTCCGCAAAACGGCGGCCAATACGAGACAAAGGGATACGAATTACTTTCCGAGATAGATTTTTCAGACGCTATACCGAGGCTCACCGACGAGGTGATGGCGTTGCTCGAGGCTCCGCAATGCCCGTCGTTGGAAACGAATCTATTGCTCGAGGGTTCTGTTGTCGGTTTGGTGATTCACGAGCTTATCGGTCATCCTCTCGAACTGGATCGGGTATTCGGTTCGGAGCGCAATTTTTCCGGCACCAGTTTCGCCACCACCGATCAGCTCGATAAACTTCAATACGGTTCTTCTATCATTAACGCGGTTTCCGATCCCACTCATCCATACGGTCTCGGCTCATTCGGTTTCGACGATGAAGGGGTGAAATCGAGTTCTGTTGATTTGATAAAAGATGGTATCCTGACCGGGTATTTATCGTCGCGGGAGACAGCGAACCGTATCGATAGGAAATCGTCGGGCGCTATGCGCGGCGACAGCTGGGGAAATATCCCGCTTGTTCGGATGACAAATATAAATCTACTTGCCGGAGATAAATCTTTCGATGAGTTGCTGGCGTCGGCCGGCGACGGGATTTACATGTCGACTATTTCGTCATGGTCGCCATCGGATGATCGTTCCAGTTTCGAATTCGGTTGCGAGATTGCCTGGGAAATAAAGGATGGCAAGCTGGGGCAGGTTTACAAGAACCCGACCTTCTCGGGACGATCTGTTGATTTCTGGAATTCGGTTACGGCCATGGGGAATGAATCGATGTGGAAAGTCTGGGGTACCCCGAATTGTGGTAAGGGACAGCCCGGGCAGAACGCCAGAACCGGCCAGGGAGCATCGCCAATTCTGGTATCCAATGTGAAGGTAGGTGGCTGATGATTGACAAGAAGATATTAGAGATATTCGGCGACGCTATTAAGAAATCGTCGGCTGGGCAAACGGAGCTGGTTTGCGAATCGGAGGAGTTTTATCTGACCAGGTTCGCCGAGAATTCTATCCATCAGAATATGGGCCGGTCCGATTCGACCATCTGGTGCCGGGCGATTTTCGATAAAAGAATCGGTATTGCCCGCTCCAACGATTCCAGCGCCGAGGGGGTAGCCAACCTGATCAAAGCGGCCTCAGCTATAGCTCAAAACCAGAACGACGATCCCGATTTTGTTTCGCTGGTCAAATCGGCAGGCGATATCAAATCTGGTGGATTTTATAAGAAAACTCTGCAATTCCCAGCGTCGGAGCGCGCGGCGGCTGTGGCCGATATAGTCAGCCGGGCGAAAGCTAAGGAGCTTTCCTGCGCGGGCACTTTTCAGACGGCGGCAACATCGCTGGCGGTAGCCAATTCGCTTGGTACAAGCAGATTCGCCGAAAACAGCGAATATCGGTTTACGTTAACAGTCTCTGGAGAGAACGGCCGCTCCGGCTGGGCACAGACGGCCGGAAGGGATGTCGGGAAATTCGATTACAAATCGGAATCCCAACGCGCTATCGATAAGGCGTTGGTCCCCGGCGAGCCTGTAAAACTGGAAGCAGGGCAGTATACGGTGATTATCGAACCGGACGCGGTAGCCAATTTCCTACTGTTTCTGGCGTTTCTCGGTTTCGGCGGGAAAACCCTTCATCAACATCGAAGTTTCATGAGCGGCAAAATCGGAGAGAAGATAACCGGGGATAATATAACCATATCCGAGGATCCATTTGACCCGGCCATTGAATACCTGCCGTTTGATTATGAGGGGGTCTCAAAACGAAAAGTCGAGATTATCAAAAACGGGATAGCCGGTGAAGGTGTATACAACAGCTATTACGCCAACCTGGCCGGGACACAATCCACAGGACATGCATTACCCCCGGATAACAGCTACGGTCCTTATCCTAAGGCTATGACTATCGACGGTGGTCAGCATACGGTTGATGAGATGATTGAATCGACGAAATCGGGAATATATATCACTCGGTTCTGGTACTTGAATTTCTTAAATCCGATGAAAACCATGGTGACCGGCTACACTCGCGACGGTACCTTTCTGATTGAAGACGGTAAGATCACCGGTCCCATAGTCGATATGCGTGTACAGCAATCGATGCTCGAGGCGTTCGGCAACGCAGAGATGATTTCGTCAGAACGACGGCTTATTCCTCAATACGGGGCATTTATGTTGGTGCCGTTTATGAAAATTAATAACTTTAATTTAAGCGTTGCCTAAATGGCGCGATTCTACTTGATTATTGTTTTGGCTGTGATCGGAATCCACGCTGCGGAAGCCGCGAGTTTCAACGGCTATTCGATTAGCTTGGGGATGGAATACAATCCTATCGCGAAACTCGATTATGAAAACGACAGCCAGATCGATCTGGATGTCGTAGATAATATCACCTGGGAACCGGGAGTATATTTCTCTCATCCCAACGGTTTTCGCGTCGGAGTGATATTTGCCTATTACGGCAAGACAATCGATCGAGGAGATACCAGAATCGCCGAATTATCGTCGTGGGGAGTCGGGGTCCTCGGCGATTACGGTTACGATATGACCGAATCGGGGAAGACGTTTCTTGTGGGCGGCATGGAGGCAGGGTACGGCGAACTTACCGATAAGAACGAATTTGCCGAAAGAACAAGGGGGGGTGTCTGGATTGCCGGACTCGGGGGAATCAGGTACTATTTCAGCCGCGCGCTCTCGATGGAAATGGATTTCCGTATAAAGTTTTTGCGGTATGACTTTACGGAAGTACCGCTTAAAAGCTACGATTTTTCCGGTCCCACCATCAGGATAACATTGGGGTACGGAATTTACTCCTCGAAAAGTTAAAGGAGAAACTCTTGAGAAGACGTCAATTTTTAGGTTACACGGGATTAACCGCCTCGGCGATCCTGGCTGGTGGATTGTTGAGTCCTTCCGAAATTATAGCGTCGGGTTTCAAGAATTCCGAAAGCCACCGGGTAACGGCTGAAAGCCGGCCTCGGATGAACGGCGGCCGATGCCATGATCATCGGTTCTTGAACAACGAGCCGACACTATCTTTCGAGAGGGAGATATTTGGCATCTGACTCTTTCCCCTCTCTCGGAGAGCTTTTACGATGGGGAAAAGAGCGGCTTAAATCAGCCGCGATCGAGGATTACAATATCTCCGCCGAGGTTTTACTTCGCGATATTTACACGCTAAGCCGTGCCGAACTGCATACCAATCTGAACATTGTGCCGGATAGATCCGGAATCGAAAAATATGAAGAGTATATCCAAAGAAGATCAGCGCGAGAACCGTTGCAGTATATTACCGGTACCACCGAGTTTTTCAACATTATCGTAAAATGCGATCCGAGAGCGCTGATCCCCCGTCCTGAGACAGAAATCCTGGTGGAGGCGGTTATCGATCGGCTAAAAGGAATAAAAAAACCGAAAATTCTCGATATCGGGACGGGTAGCGGCAATATAGCTATCGCCCTGGCGAAGAATATCGAGGATGCCGAGGTTGTCGCTGTCGATATCAGCTCCGACGCTATCGAGCTGGCCCGATCCAACGCCGAGTTAAACGATATATCCGAGCGGGTGCTATTTCGAATCGGTGATATCGGTGATCGAGGGTTCATACAGTCTTTGGGCGAATTTAATTGCGTGGCCTCTAACCCGCCATACGTTTCGGAGGATCAAAAGGATATAATCCAACCGGAAGTGATAAAATTCGAACCTGAAATTGCCCTGTTCAGTCCCGGCGATCCGTTGCATTTTTATCAAATAATAATTGAAAGTTCGGATGATCTAATGCTGGTAGACGGTTTATTAGCTGTTGAGGTGGGGATGGGCCAGGCAAGTAAGGTTAAGGACCTAATGTTATCAGCGAATTTCTATGATGTAGAGATAATTCGCGATCTAGCCGGAGTTGAAAGGATTGTGACCGGGCGAGAATAGTAACCAGCCTGCCCGGATGTTATTAGTTTCAAATGACTGTATATTATATAATTAGGTTAGCAAACCGACCGTTCGGTCAGGTAAAATGCAAGATGGTTTTATCGTAAACGGAAACGAATTGGGATCGTCTGTATAAATTATCGAGCGCTTTTATAACCTGATCTTCCGGGGCGAGGAAAACTCCGAAATTATCGCCGATATATTTGTTTATCTTTTTAAGGCCCTCTTCGTCAAAAGGGTTGGATATAGCCAGATGAGTCTTACCCACGATTTTGAAGGCCGGTATCATACAGTGAATTTTGGAGATTTCCATAGGAACAAGCTTGGCGAGATCGGGATTCGGGACTATATCGTCGAGATCTATAATTGGTAAATCGAAGTATTCCTCGAAAAAAAGCCGGATTTTGGATACTGTCATTCCGGAATAGTCGGCCAATATCTTGAGGGTTATCGGTTTTTTCTCTTTGCAGGCGCTTATTGCTTTCGAGAGGGTGGTTTTATCAATGGTACCTGTTTCCAGCAATTTATTAATTATCTCAATTTTGTTAAGCGACATCTACTTTTCTTTCTTTTTATATAAATATCGGACTTTTTCCTTCACGGAAAGAGTAATCGAACGAGAGCTTTAGAGACACCGTTTAAAAAGGCAACGGGATCGGTTTCAAACGATTCAATTGGGGGTTGAATATCGCCGAATTCCGTATCTTACACGAATTATTTCCTGAACACCGAATTATTCATCGAGCATCATGGCGAAAATAGTGGATATTTCTTCGAAATTTTAATATCTTTTCGAACCTTGGAAACCGTTTAAAGTATAAATTACCTTTAACGGCAATTACAGCGGGAAAACGGAATTAATGAACAAGTTGAAATATTAAAAAAAGAGGTAAAAAGCATGGTTGAGGCCAACGGCTTATGTATGAACTACGGCCAGGTGGTAGCGGTATCGAACGCGTCGTTTAAGGCGGTCCGGGGCGAGGTCCTCGGTCTTCTCGGTCCTAACGGGGCCGGGAAAACCACTACCATGAAAATTCTCACGACCCAGATTGTGCCGACGGCGGGTAACGCAGCAGTGGCGGGGTACGACCTGCTTAAGGATCCTATAGAGATTCGCAAGCGGGTAGGATATTTGCCGGAAACCCCTC
>JAZGHS010000084.1:0-9935 GCA_036481315.1 Candidatus Zixiibacteriota bacterium
CCGGTCCCAGGGCGCGGGCCGATATCACTACCATGGCCAAATATATGTCCGAAAACAAAATGAAAATCACGCCCAATTGCGCGGTGAGAACGGTCAAACAGGATATTACACCTCTTATCGAGATCTCCCAGACGGTTGGGTATCCCATAGAGGCTTGCACCTTTATCGGGTCGTCCCCCATAAGGCAGTACGCCGAGGATTGGACTGTCGATACTATGCTTAAATTAACCGAGGACGCGGTAAGCTATGCAACCGAAAACGGTCTTCCGGTTATGTATGTCACCGAGGATACGACCCGCGCCGACCCTAAAACGTTGAAGAAGCTATTTACGGCCGCCATCAACGCAGGCGCGAAACGGATTTGTGTCTGTGATACGGTAGGCCATGCCACACCGATCGGTGTCTATTACCTGATGAAATTCGTAAGGGAGCTGGTTGAGAAGGTAAATCCCGAAGTCAAGATCGACTGGCACGGCCATTCCGACCGCGGGCTGGCTATTCCGAATACTATGGCCGCGATCGCCCAGGGTGCCGATCGTGTTCACGCCACCGGTCTCGGCATAGGAGAACGGGTCGGGAATACGTCTATGGATCTGCTCCTGGTCAATCTCAATCTCGAGGGGATTTATGATCGCGATCTGAGTTGTCTCGCCGAATATTGCCAGCTGGTCTCAGAATCGTGCGGAGTTACAATACCTGAAAATTATCCGGTGATGGGAAGAGACGCGTTTAGAACAGGTACCGGTGTCCACGCCGCGGCTATAATCAAAGCCCAGAACAAAGGCGATGACTGGCTTGCGGACAGGGTTTACTCCGGAGTCCCTGCCGGCATGGTCGGTCTTAGGCAGATAATCGAAATCGGTTTCATGTCGGGCGTTTCTAATATCGTTTACTGGTTGAAAGTGCGGGGGATCGAACCGGACGAGAAGCTTGTGGACGAGATTTTTAAAGCGGCCAAACAGCACAACCGCATACTCAGTGATGAAGAGTTAGAGGAACTGGTGAAATTCCGCTCTCAGGAGACCGAGGAATCGCCTATTGATACCCTCGGGGATTGGGATAAAGAGATTAAGCCGGAGAAAAAAGCGGGGAAAGGCCGGAAGAAAAAATAACGGCCTTGCTATTCTCTATATTTATTATTGAATAAGTCTTTATATATATTGTAATATTATCAGGACCGATTGTAGGTTACCTTGGTGTTAATTGAATTCGATCGGGAAAAGTTAGGATATTCTCGGAGAGTCAACTGAATTGCCCGCATTGTAAAGATCGGATGAATCGTCGTATGGAGGATCTAGGCGAGATTCACGTTTGCCCTAGTTGTGACGGCAGGGTTATCGGGTATTATGCCCTTAAAAGGGCGAATATCGAAGAAACGTATGTTCGTAAGATCTGGCAGGACGCCAATAAAACATCGAGAATTTCAAACAAGGCTTGTTCCGTTTGCGCTACTCCAATGACACCTGTCGACAGCGAAATCGAAAATAGAATATTGCGGCTCGATATCTGTCGTAAATGTCAGGTCGTCTGGTTTGATTCCGGGGAATACGACAGGCTGCCAAAACGCGCCATCCCCCCTTCGAAACCTGCGTCGTTGTATGACGATCTCTCCGCGAAATCCAAAGAGGCGTTTGCCGAATTTCAAATTAGCGAAATGAAACTGAAATCGGATTACGTCGGGGAAGCGCCTGAATCTTTATGGGGAAAAATACTAGCGATATTGGGTTTCCCTGTCGAGTCCGTTGCGAAAGTTCTGGCTGGACAGCCATGGATCACCTGGGGAACGTCGTTATTTATATTTATCGTATATCTTCTCGTTCTTAAAAATCATGATATTGCCATGAATAATTTCGGTTTCATCCCTTCGCAATGGAGCCGTTACGACGGTTTGACCATATTCACCTCGTTTTTTATGCACGCCGATTTATTTCACCTGCTTTCAAACCTGTACTTTTTCATAATATTTGGAGACGACGTGGAAGACCAGCTGGGTCGGGCCAAGTTCGTGTTTCTGTTGGTAGGGTCGCACGTGGCCGGAGTAATTCTTCACGGGTTGTTTTCACCGCATAGTGATATACCGGTTGTCGGCGCGAGCGCGGGGATCTCGGGCATAATAGGCTATTACGCGATCGCCTTCCCGAAAAGGAAAATCAGCTACTTTTTCATAATTGTCTTCCGTTTTGTATGGCTTAGAATTCCGGCTATCTACGCGTTCGGATTTTTCTTCCTTTTTCAAATGCTGGGAGCATTTATACAATTATCCGGGGCAGGAGAGGTCTCTTATCTCGGACATATCGGAGGCTTTGTAATCGGGCTGATAGCGGCTGTGGTTGTGCGAAACGCTCGTCGCAGCGAACAGATCGCACAATAAGATAGTTTAATAGTAGGCAGGTGGTTACGGGCAATAGTATATTAAAAGGGATTAGGAGCGTAAGGTGGGCGGATTATTAGAATTGATCGGTCCGGAAAAATTCAAAGACCTGGCTAATGAATCGTTAGCGTTATTGCAAAAAGAGGGGATCATACAAAGGATCTGGGATAAAGACCATACGGTCTGGAAGCCGGAGCCGACTGAGATCGTTAACAGGCTGGGGTGGTTAGAGTGCCCTCGGGATATGATCGATCAAGTTGCCGAGATAGAATATTTTACGAGGCAGGTTCGTGACGCCGGATTCACTCACGCGATTCTTCTGGGAATGGGCGGTTCCAGCCTTGCCCCGGAGGTTTTTCGTAAAGTTTTCGGGGTATCGGATGGTTATTTAGATCTGACGGTTTTAGACAGCACACATCCCGATAAAATTAACGAAATTCGAAACAGCGTGAATCCCGAAAAAACTCTGTTTATCGTCTCCACGAAATCGGGGGGTACTATTGAAACGCTATCCTTTATGAAATATTTTTTCAAATATATGACGGATGCTTTGGGGCAGGAAAAAGCGGGGGATCATTTTGTCGCCATTACCGATCCGGGCAGTAAATTAGAGGAAATAGCCGGCGATCTCAAATTCAGAAAGACATTTCTTAATGACCCGAATATAGGGGGGCGATTCGCCGCGCTTTCCTTTTTCGGGCTGGTACCCGCGTCGCTGTTGGGAGTAGACCTTTCGATACTCCTGGACCGCGCCCTTGTCATGTCCGATCTCTGTACTCTCGACGAGGACAACCCCGGTGCGTGGCTGGGAGTTGTCATGGGTGAATTGGCCGAAAACGGACGGGATAAACTGACTTTTATTCTATCAGAGGAGTTAGCCCCGTTCGGAGCCTGGGCGGAACAGCTTATCGCCGAAAGCACCGGTAAGGACGGAAAGGGGATATTACCGGTAGTTTACGAGGATCTACTCGCCCCGGATTATTATTCTCTCGATCGGTTTTTTATTCACATTAAAATTTCCGGCGATGATGCGTTCGATGATCATATCGAGGCGCTTGTGAAAGCCGGTCACCCTGTGGGACGAATCGAATTGAACGATATCTACGATCTCGGCGGGGAGTTTTTTCGATGGGAGATGGCAACGGCGGTTGCCGGTTGGCGCATGGGGATTCATCCTTTTAATCAGCCCAATGTAGAATCGGCCAAGGTTTTGGCGCGTGAGAAAATACAGGCGTATGATAGGGATGGAAGCCTACCCGTTATAAAACCGGATCTCTCCGACGGTGATATCGAGGTATACGGGGAGGTTTTTGTCGATAACGCCACTGCGACTTTGGCCGGTTTTCTCGATTCGGCCAATACCAACGGCGTCTATGTCGCTATACATGCCTATTTGAAACCGTCGAGGGAAACGGACGCCGCACTCGGCGATTTACGCTCGAGAATTCAAGAAAAATATCGTATGGCCGTCACGGTAAATTATGGGCCGAGGTTTTTGCATTCCACCGGTCAGCTTCACAAGGGGGATGGGGGCAACGGCGTCTTTATCATCTTTACGGATGAGCCTGAAGACGAAGCGATAATACCCGACTCGACTATCGGCGAGGAATCGAAAGTTAGCTTTGGAGTATTGATCGCGTCGCAGGCAATGGGAGATCGCCAGGCTCTGCTCAACAGCCGGCGCAGGGTAATTAGATTTCATTTCAAGTCCGATATTTCAGGTTGTTTTAAAAGACTTGCCAAGGCCTTGAGGCAGGACTAAATAGGAGGGTGGTTAAAAATGAAAAATCTCGGTACGGAGGATTTATGAATATAGGATTTGTCGGGCTTGGAAAAATGGGAAGCAAAATGGTCGAGCGGTTGCTGAAACATGACCATAAGATTGTGGCATACGATAGATCGGCCGGTACGGTCGATGACGCGGTAAAAAAGGGGGCTGTGGCATCATCCTCCCTCGATGATCTTGCCGGCAAACTTCCCCCCCGAAAGGTCATCTGGTTGATGGTTCCCGCGGGTGAGCCGGTTGATGAATGTATAGCCGAAATCGGAAAATATCTTTCTAACGGAGATATAATCATAGACGGGGGTAACTCAAACTGGAAGGATACCCAGCGGCGAGCGTCCGAACTCGCGGAAAAAGGTATCGAAATGATTGACTGCGGGACGAGCGGAGGCGTATGGGGCCTTGAGGTAGGCTATTGTCTCATGTATGGCGGGTCGAAAGCGGCCTGCGATTATCTCGAGCCGATTTTTAAAGCGCTTGCGCCCGAAAACGGTTATCTTTATTGCGGACGAAGCGGCGCCGGGCATTTTGTCAAGATGATTCATAACGGTATCGAATACGGTCTTATGCAAGCGTACGCCGAGGGATTCGAGATTTTGGAAAAATCCCCGTTCGGCCTTGATTTGAAAGCTATAAGCGGTGTCTGGCAAAATGGGAGTGTAGTACGGTCATGGTTGCTTGAACTGGCTGAACGGGCCTTCTCTGATGATCCGCATCTTAACGAACTGGAGGCTTTTGTCAGCGATAGCGGCGAGGGGCGTTGGACTGTGCAGGCAGCTATCGACCTCGATGTTCCCGCTCCGGTAATCACACACTCTCTTTACGCGCGGTTTCAATCCAGGGATAAAGACTCGTTCGCGATGAAAGTACTGGCCGCATTACGAAACCAGTTTGGCGGACATACCGTAAAGGAAAAGAAGATCTGATAGTACTTGCGGTTATCGTTGAGAACCGGGGGATTGAAATGGTAAGACCTGAAAACTGCATAATCGTCATTTTCGGCGCGTCGGGAGATTTGGCCAGGAGAAAACTTATTCCGGGGCTTTATAATAAATACCGCCAGAAGCTCCTTCCCGAGAATTTCGCGATAGTTGGTGTGGGGAGATCGTCATTTTCCGACGATACCTTCCGCGAGAAAATTAAAAGGGGAATAACGTCCTTCGATAAGGATAGCGGCTTTCTGAAAAAAATATATTATCAGAAAATAGGCGTTTACTCTGCCGCCGAGTTTTACGATTTGCGCAAAAGGCTGTCTGATATCGCGAATGAAAGTCGGATTGAAGAAAACTATATTTTTTATCTATCGACACCTCCGGGTGTTTATGAGGATATCTCTCGCTGCCTGGGCGCCGCCGGTCTGAATTCGCTTGAAAACGGGTGGAAGAGGATAGTTGTTGAAAAACCATTCGGATCGGATCTCGAATCGGCAAGACGATTAAATACCAGCATAAAAAAAGATTTTGGGGAAGACCAGATTTTCAGGATCGATCACTACCTGGGCAAAGAAACAGTGCAAAATGTGCTTGCCTTGCGTTTTGCCAATGGTATTTTCGAGCCGCTCTGGAACGGGAAATATATAAATCATGTCGAAATATCGTCAGCGGAGTATATAGGTATAGAAAAGCGCGGGGCCTATTATGATAACGCAGGGGCCCTAAGGGATATGGTTCAGAATCATATGCTGCAATTAGTCGGACTTATCGCCATGGAGCCGCCGTCGAGTTTCGACGCGCGTACAGTCAGAGACGAAACCCAGAAGGTCTTCCAGACGCTAAGACCGATGACTGGAAAAGAAATAGCCGAAAATGTTGTTCGGGGACAGTATACGTCATCAACCGTCAAGGGGCAGAAGGTATCCGGATACAGGGACGAAGAGGGGGTCGCGCCGGATTCTCGGACCGAGACATTCGCGGCCATGAAATTCTATGTCGATAACTGGCGCTGGGGAGGTGTACCGTTTTATATTCGAACCGGAAAACGTCTTCCCACGAGAGTAACGGAGGCTGTAATCAATTTTAAAAAGACGCCTCATTATATCTTTTCCCGGGGAGATACCGGAGAGGTAGGCTGTAATCAACTGATTATCCGTATCCAACCCGATGAGGGAATATTGCTTAAGTTCGGTATTAAAACCCCCGGAGCGGGATTTCAGATTAAAAACGTGGGGATGGACTTTCATTATTCCGATCTGGCCGATTCCGAGATCCAGGATGCTTACGAAAAACTGCTTCTGGATTGTATGCACGGCGACGCTACCCTCTATGCCCGCGCCGACGCCGTGGATGCCTGCTGGGCTTTTGTCGATCCTATATTAGAAGAATGGAAAAACAACTCTGAGTTGAAAGTTTACGGTTATCCGGCGGGGACATGGGGACCCAAAGAGGCAAGCGCTTTATTCGACGAAACTGATATCGATTGGCGTTATCCGTGTAAAAACCTTGCTAACGACGGAATTTATTGCGAACTTTAGTCGGGAGTGAATTTTGGCGTACCAACCCATAGAGGATTACGGACTGATCGGCGATATGCACACAACCGCCCTTGTGGGTAAGGACGGCTCTATCGACTGGTATTGCTATCCTTATTTCGATTCGCCCAGCGTTTTTGCGGCCATACTGGATGATAAAAAAGGGGGCCGGTTCAAAATCTCGCCGAGAATTAACGATGGTGTAACCTGTAAGCAATTGTACTGGCCCGATACCAACGTTTTAGTGACCCGGTTTTTATCTTCTGAGGGTGTGGGAGAGGTCGTCGATTTCATGCCTGTAAACACCGGCGAATTGTCAAAAGGGCAAAGACTTCTGATTCGCAGGGTATGCGTGTTGCGCGGTACGATGCCGTTCCGAATGGAATGCTTTCCCGCGTTCAATTACGCCAGAGACGATCACTCAATTGAATTAAACAACGGCAATGCGATATTCAAATCGAAAAACCTCGGACTGGAATTATCGTCAGTTTGCGCGATGGAGCGAGAAGAAAAAAGGATTGTCGCCGATTTCACCCTAAACGAAGGCGATATTATGTCCTTCGTATTAAGAGGAATTCTCCCGGAATCGGATCGCGATATTACATTCACTGAAGACGATATTAGCGCTATGTTCGATCAAACGGTTGACTACTGGCAGAGATGGATCGCCAAATGCACCTACGATGGCCGCTGGCGGGAGATGGTTTACAGGTCCGCGCTGGTATTGAAGCTTTTGACTTTCGAGCCGACCGGCGCTATCGTGGCCGCTCCCACGTGCAGTCTGCCGGAGGCGATCGGCGGCGAACGCAACTGGGATTACCGTTATACCTGGGTTCGCGACGCCGCGTTCACCCTGTACGCATTGCTTCGTATAGGATTTACCGACGAAGCCGCGAAGTTCATGGGGTGGCTCGAGAAACGATGCCAGGAAACAAGTTTTGACGGTTCATTGCGTATAATGTATAGTATCAGCGGTTTCTATGAATTAGCTGAAGAAAACCTCGATCATCTCGAGGGATATATGGGCAGCGGCCCGGTAAGGATAGGCAACGGCGCCTTCGATCAGTTTCAACTCGATATTTACGGCGAGCTAATGGATTCGGTTTATCTTTATAACAAATACGGCGCTCCAATTTCTTATGACTTGTGGGTTAAGTTGAGACAGACATTAAACTGGGTATGCGATAACTGGAATCGCGAAGACCGGGGAATCTGGGAGGTTAGAAGCGGAAATCATCATTTCGTTTATTCCAAGCTCATGTGCTGGGTAGCTCTCGATAGGGGAATCCGTCTGGCGGATAAAAGATCATTCCCTGCCGATCGGGAACACTGGTTGCGGACAAGAGACGAGATTTACGAGGAGATAATGAAGAGAGGTTGGAATCCCGCCCGTAAAGCGTTTGTACAATATTACGACAGCGATACCCTCGACGCGGCCAATTTAATCATGCCCCTGATTTTTTTTCTGGCTCCAAACGATCCGAGAATGCTGATGACTTTAGATACGATCAGCAAGCCGCCTGCAGATGGAGGGCTTTTGTCAAATAGCCTTGTATATCGCTATGATCTAGAAACATCCAGCGACGGTCTTGGCGGAAATGAGGGTACTTTCAATATCTGTACTTTCTGGCTGGTGGAGGCCCTGACGCGGGCCGGACGAACCGATCCGGAAAGGCTTGATAAGGCACGCGTTATTTTCGAAAGGATGTTGGGCTACGCGAACCATCTCGGTCTCTATGGTGAGCAGACCGGGCAGAACGGGATCGCCTTGGGCAATTTTCCCCAGGCGTTCACGCATCTGGCGCTTATAAGCGCGGCTTATAATCTGGATAAAGCCCTGCGAGGCGTAAAATAGAATATACACACTGTTATTCGGGGGAAGAACATTATGGGCGCGAAAGACGGGAAGAAAAAGATCGAAAAAAGAATTTTCGATTCGATAAAAGCATTAGCCGATACGGCCGCTGAGGCATTGCTGAAATTGGCAAACGAGATGGGGGACAGATCTCTTTTTATCGGCCTTTCCGGCGGAAATACGCCGAGGGTGATCTATCAAAGACTTGCCGAAGAACCGTATAAATCGGGGATACCCTGGAATCGTATTCACCTTTTCTGGGGAGATGAACGATGTGTACCGCCTCAGCATCCCGATAGCAATTTCGGCATGGTCTCCGAATCTCTGTTAAGCAGGATATCTATACCCGGAAAAAACGTCCATAGATTAAAAGGTGAAAACCGTCCCGACGAGGAAGCGGAGGCGTATGAGAAAGAGATCAGGAAAATTGTCCCGAAATCAAAGTCCGGAATCCCGCGATTTGACTGGATATTTCTGGGTCTTGGTACCGACGGTCACACCGCGTCTCTTTTCCCGGGCTCGAAATCGCTGGAAGAGACAAAACGCATCTGCGTAGCCGCTATTCACCCGGAGTCGGGAAGGAAAAGGATTACCTGCACTCTTCCATTGATTAACAACGCTGCGAGAATATCGATTTTCATTACCGGGAAGGACAAAGGGGAGATAGTAGCCGAAATTCTTAAAGGGAAAGAAGGGCATGTTAAATACCCTGCCGCCATGATAGGGCCATCGGACGGTATTCTGGAATGGTGGATGGATAAAAGCGCGACAAGACGTTAAGATTCATGGAATAGCACGTTTTCTGGTTGAAGCAATGTAACCCATTTGTTATCTTAATCTTACAGTAGGTAACCGTGGCCCGACAATATAATCCAACATATTTTCTTGTGATTATTATCACATTTTCCTTGACAAAAATATTCTCATCTATATAATGAGAGTAGTGATAAAGATGGACAATAATGTGAAAGAATTCACAATATTGTCTTGAGTGGTAAAAAGTTCCGGGTGGTGTTTGGGTTGTGATTTGGGTAAGGCCCTCGGAGAGTTCTTCCGGGGGCCTTTGTTAATACCGGGAAATAATCCTAATCTCTATTACATAAGACTCATCGTTTACGTTTATCCTTTTTGATCTTGCGTGGCTATTGTTTTGATAGTATGGTTCAGCCTGATATGTATCTAAATCTCTGGGTCGCGGATTAGAGGAGGGGTATTGCAGATATACGTCCCAAAATTATTATTCTACACTCTGGGGATATTCCTAGTATCGATAATCGGCGCCTCGCCCCCTCTATTCAGGAAGTGGAGTAGCAGGCAACTACATTTATTCATAGCTTTTGGAGCCGGGGTTTTTCTGGGTGCGATATTTCTTCATTTATTGCCCGAAACGCTTTCGGAGGCGTCCGGCAATATCGCCAGCAGTACACTGTTACTCGGTTTTCTCCTTATTCTTTTAGTT
>JAZGHS010000085.1:0-10937 GCA_036481315.1 Candidatus Zixiibacteriota bacterium
AGCCTTGGAACTGGGAAGCGTTAGCTCGCTTCTAAATAGACTCTTTCATAAAGCCATCGAATGCGGAAAACTGGTCAGGGAGCGTACCGCAATATCCAAAGGCGCGGTATCAGTTGCTTTCGCCGCGGTCGATCTGGCCGGTAAAATTTACGGAAATCTCGATAACTTGAACGTTCTGATAATCGGCGCTGGACAGACAGGACAATTGGCCGCCAGGCATTTCAAGAAAGCAGGCGTAAAATCGTGGAAAATTAGCAATAGAACGCAGGAGAGAGCCGATGAGCTATCCGAAGAACTATCGGCTGAATCTGTACCCTTTCCTCCGGCCGAAGATGTTATCGGATGGGCTGACATAATAGTATCCGCCACCGGGGCGCCCGGATATGTAATCGAGGCAAACAGCGATTCGAAACTCGGAGAGGATAAAGACAATCCGGTCTGTTTTCTCGATCTGGCTGTTCCCAGGGATATCGATCCCCGATTTAAGGAGTACGATAACGTATTCGTTTACTCCGTAGATGATTTCAACGAAATGGTAGGGGCGAATAAAGCGGCCAGACAAAAGGAAGCCGCTCGAGCCGAAAAATTCGTAAGCCAGCGTGTCGAGAGCTTCGTAAAGTGGCATCGTGAAAACAGGGTCGCCCCGACCATCCAACAATTGCAGGAAATAATCGAGGGTATCAGGCTCGCCGAGATTGAGAAAAACGCAAAGAGATTTTGTGAGGACGACCGCGAGAAGGTTGATGAATTCTCTAAATCTCTCGTAAAAAAGATCCTGGGATTACTAATCGTCAATATGAAAAAAGCCAGTGTCGATCAGGATGATCTTTCCTTGGCGCGGGCAGTGCTTCTGGCCTTTTCGCAGCAGAATAAGGATAACCTAAACGAAATACTGGAGAAAATAGATTATGAGCTTTCCCATCGATAGACCGCGCAGACTGCGGCACGAAAATATCAGAAGGCTGGTCCGGGAAAACAACGTGACGGTCGACGACCTCGTTCAACCTTTGTTCGTCGTTCCCGGAGATAATATTAAAAAAGAAATTAACTCGCTCTCCAACCAATACCATTTCTCGGTGGATAAATTGGCCGAGGAGGCAAAGCGGATCTATCAACTCGGTATCCCGGCGGTGTTACTGTTCGGTATCCCCGAGGAAAAAGACAATAAAGGAAGCGGAGCATACAATGAGAATGGTATAGTCCAGCGGGCATTGAAGGCGATAAAAAAAGCTGCCCCGGGGCTTCTTGCTATCACAGACGTTTGCCTTTGCGAATATACGGATCATGGCCATTGCGGAATTATATCAGGCGATAAAGTCTTAAACGATCCCACGCTCGAACTGTTGGGCAAAACAGCGATTAGCCATGTCCGTGCCGGGGCCGATATCGTCGCGCCGTCGGACATGATGGACGGCAGAGTCGCCGCCATTCGCGCCGCTCTCGATAACGCCGGGTTTATCGATACCCCCATATTATCCTATGCGGTAAAATACGCGTCGGCATACTACGGCCCGTTCCGTGACGCCGCCGGATCGACTCCCCAATTCGGAGACAGACGGGGTTACCAGATGGATTCGGCTAACAGCCTGGAGGCTATCCGCGAGGCCGGTCTCGATCTCGAGGAAGGGGCTGATATGATCATGGTCAAGCCGGGTGTGGCCTATCTGGATATTGTCGCCAAAGTAAAAGAAACATACGGCCGGGTTACCGCCGTTTACCAGGTCTCGGGCGAGTACGCAATGATCGAGGCCGCCGCTAAAGCGGGATTGATTGACCGTAAAGCCATAGTCATGGAAACACTGTTGTCATTCAAGAGGGCGGGTGCAGATTTTATTCTGACCTATTACGCCTCGGAGGTCGCCGGGTGGTTGAAGAAATAAACTAAAAAATCGAGTTCGAGGATTAAATGTCTAAGTCTGAAGAATTGTTTAAACGCGCCATGAAAATACTGCCCGGCGGAGTTAACTCCCCGGTCCGGGCATTCAAATCCGTCTCCGGTACTCCGCCTTTTATGGTATCGGCTTCCGGCTGTATTCTAACTGATGCCGACGGTAAGGAATATATCGACTATATCGGCTCATGGGGGCCTATGATCCTCGGGCATACTCATCCGGAAATTACAAAGGCCCTTGTTGAAATGGTCGGTAAGGGAACAAGTTTCGGGACACCGTCTCCCGCCGAAGTGGATCTGGCCGAAGAAATAGTCAAACGCGTGCCATCTGTGGAAAAGGTTCGGTTCGTGAACTCGGGCACAGAGGCCACTATGAGCGCCATCAGGTTAGCCCGGGCGGCGACAAAAAGGGATGTCATTATCAAGTTCGCCGGCGGATACCATGGTCACGCTGATAGTTTCCTGATCCAGGCCGGTTCCGGCGCGATTACTTTGGGCGTCCCCAACAGCCCCGGTGTTACCGAAGGAGTAGCCAAAGATACCCGAGTGGCAAAATACAATGATCTCGAATCAGTAGCGAAGCTTTTTAAAATCGAATGCGATGATATCGCGGCTGTTATCGTCGAGCCTGTCGCCGGAAATATGGGCACCGTACCTCCTGATGACGGTTTCCTCGAAGGGTTGCGCGATCTCTGCGATAAATACGACAGCCTGCTCATTTTTGACGAGGTCATGACCGGTTTTCGGGTCGCCCCGGGCGGAGCACAAGAGCTTTATAATATCAAACCCGACCTTTCCACTTTCGGTAAAGTAATTGGCGGCGGACTTCCTGTGGGCGCCTACGGCGGCCGTGCCGATCTGATATCCATGATTGCCCCCGAGGGTCCCGTCTATCAGGCCGGGACACTATCGGGTAATCCGCTGGCCATGACCGCTGGACTTCAGACTTTGAAATTGCTGAATAAATCAGCTTACGATAATCTCGAGAAATCGTCGGCAATGCTTGAAGACGGCTTACGAAACGCCGCTAATTCCGCAAAAATTCCGGTTTCCGTACAAAGAGTCGGATCGATGATAACCGTTTTCTTCAGCGAAAACCGTGTGAGAAATCTCGACGATGCCCTGGCCGCCGATCATGATCGGTTTAAGAAGTTTTTTACCTTCATGCTGAAAAATGGAGTCCACCTGCCGCCGTCGGGTTACGAAGCCTGGTTTGTATCCACGGCGCATACCTCAAGATATATCGAGAAAACTAAAGAGTTAGCCGCAGGAGCTTTTGACACGTTCTAACGGAGACTATTCATAAAAAATCGTCAGTATAGTGGCGTGTATACCCGCTTAAGGTCCTGACCCCAAGTCATTTACCGGTTTATAGGATTGTGTGAATGATAAATTTTGTTGACATGGCGATTGATATCGTTATCTTTTTCACAAGATGCCGATATATGGTAATAGGATCTGACGTTTTAGTGAGCGGAGTGATGTGGCGATTTAATTTTATCGCAGGAGGAACAATGTTTTTTAAGTCTACTATCACAATAATATTCTTATTTATTATCGCCGTATCGCAGGTATCGGCACAGGATGGAGGAAGCTGCGTAACATCCAAATGCCACGCCGATATAGGTACTAAAGAGTGGGTTCATGGGCCAGTTGGCGCGGGTATATGTAATATCTGTCACACAGTGGTCGACGAAAAAAAACACAGGTTCACTTTATCCGAAGATAAAGAGGAACTTTGCTTCGGATGTCACGAAACCAAGCGCGACATGATGCTTGAAGATCATGTCCATACCCCGGTAGCGGAAGGTAATTGTGTGGGGTGCCACGATCCTCATCAATCGGATTTCCAGTTTAATCTCAAGGGCAATGCCGCCGATCTATGTTTCAACTGCCATAAGAAAGAGGAATTCTCTAAAAATTTCGTACATGGCCCTGTCGGGGTAGGAGACTGCAACGTTTGCCATAATCCTCATGCGTCGGCGAATGACAAACAACTGATTTCCCCTCCCGAGGAGCTTTGTTTCGTATGTCATAAAGAGAAAATCGGCATGTTGGATAAAAGACATGTTCATAAACCGGTTGGAGAGAAATGCACAAATTGCCATAGCCCCCATTCAAACAACTCCAAGTTCATGCTTCCTGACGATCCTCCCGGGCTTTGTATCGAATGTCATAAGAGCATAGAAACGGCGATGAATTCGACTTTCAAGCATGAACCGGTCGCCGCAGGCAAGTGCGACGAATGCCACGATCCCCATTCCTCGGATAATCCCAGACTCTTCGCTTTACCTCAGGCCGATCTTTGCTTTTCCTGCCATTCCGAACTCTCGGAATATGTGTCGGCGCAGAAGCATAAACACGGCCCGGTCAAGCAGGGCGATTGTAACGCCTGCCATAATCCTCATGGCAGTGATAATTCCAAGATTCTAAGAAAATATTTTCCCGAAGAATTCTATAAGCCCTACGCCGAGAATAACTATGCTATGTGTTTCGAATGCCATAACCGTCAGATAGCCCACGACACCGAGACAAAAACGCTTACCGATTTCAGGGATAAAGAAAGAAATCTGCATTTCCTGCATGTTAATAAGGATATAAAAGGACGCAGTTGTAAGGCCTGTCATCAGGTTCACGCCTCCGATCAGGACAAACATATCAGGGAATCGGTGCCTTTCGGGAAAATCAGCTGGGAGCTGCCCGTAAAGTACACCAAAACGGAAAACGGCGGATCGTGTGTTGTGGGATGCCATGCCCCCAAGGAATATAAAAGATAATGACGCGATATCTTCTTTTATCGATTCTGATCACGGCCCTCTCCCCGGCATTCAACGCCCAGGGTGAAGGAAGCGATCCCGACAGAAAAGCTTTGATCAAGCTCTGCCGGGGCTATTTAAAAAACGCCAGGACCCAAATGGACAGCGGCAACTACGATATCGCTTCAGCTTATCTAGACTCGGTTTTTCAATGCGACTCGAAAAATCCCGACGCTTTTTATTATAAGGCTCGGATTCTAGCCTCGCTGGGAGACACAACTGGAGTAATCGATCTGCTTTCAGACGGTGTTGTAAAAGCCCCTCGTTCAAGCAGATTAAAACTCATACTTGCCAGGTACCTTATAAGCCGTGGTTCGCCCAACGATGCCGTAGAGCATATAGATAACGTACTGGCCATAAAACCCCGGGAGGGAGAAGCCCTTTACTTGAAAGGACAAATATCTCAGGCCCGAGGTGACACGACCGCGGCGGTTGAGTTATATCAGAAAGCTCTGGACGTTTCGCTGGGTAAAACTAAGTGAGAATATTAGAAAAATCGAACAAAATAATATCGCTGATATGCGTCCTGATAATTATCGGCAATATCTTTTTTGTTCCTTCCGGTACTGCGGCGTTCAAGTATCTTCAGGAGGGGATGACAGCTCCGTCGATTAAGGGAAACGATATAATCACCGGGAACAAGATCTCATCCGAGGAATATTTAAAAGACAACGTGGTGGTTATCACTTTCTGGGCAACATGGTCCTCCAGGTCGCTCCAGCAGTTAGCCGATCTTAAAACGCTGGCCGAGAAATACCGGGAATTACCGCTCAAAATAATGGCCGTAAACGTCGAAAACCAATTCATTTCCCCGGTCCTGAAGGATAAGATTAATCAAACAGCCGCTGAGATGGAATTACCGTTCCCGGTGCTGATCGATAAGGGGCTTGAATCTTTCAACAGCTTTGGAGTTATAGCCGTACCATCTACGGCCGTGTTGGATACAAGCGGTATCCTGCGTTATGCTCCATCGGGATATTCCCTTACCACAAAAGACCATATCGTCGATACCATTGAAGTACTATTGGGCTTGAAAAAACCATCGGCCGAATCGGTGCTGGTGGATGGTTACATACCGGATTCCAAGGCGTCGAGATATTACAACCTGGCTTTACAGCTTGCCAATCAACGAATGTGGAGCCGGGCCTTATCCAATCTGGATCAGGCTCAACAGGCCGATTCAAACTTCTCAGCCCCCTATAATTTACGAGGGCAGATCCTTCTGGAGACATCCAAACCGGAACAAGCCATAAGCGAATTCGAAACCGCCGTCGCAATGGATAGTAGCTCGATCGCCGCCAGAGCAGGATTGGGACGAGCGCTTCTTAAAAACGATCAGCTCGAATCGGCTTTCGATATCCTCTCGGAAGTTCTGGCCGTGGATAGTACTTACACTCCCGCGGTCCTCGATTTAGCGATCTGTCTTTCCGAAAAGAACGATATTGAAAAAGCGTTGAGTTTATTGCTTGACGCCCGCGAGCTCAATCCTATGTACCCCGATGTCCATTACTATCTGGGAGCAGTTTATCTTAAGGCCGGACGTAAAGCTGATGCTCTGGACTCTTTCAGATCGGCTCTGGAAATTCTGTACCCCTCCCCCTGAGGAGATAAAGAGTATTGTATTTTTTTAAAACCGGGCGGATATCTTTAGAATAATGAGATGAATAGGTTGGGAATAGTGCAAAAGAGGAGGATAAAAAAATGACAAGAATGGTGAAATTGACCGTCTGGACGACGATATTTTTTACGGGTCTTATTGTTGGCAACGCTTTCGGCCAGCACGATTTACATCAACTCCACGATTTCAAAGGCGTAGAAAAATTAAATTATGATTCGCTTTATTCGACCGCCATCGATCTTGAAAAATCCGAAGCCGGCGCTAAACTACTGGCTGATTGTATCGAGAAATATGGTGGCGAAAAAAAGATAGGGGAACTACAAAGCTTCAGGTTATCATACGAAATGAAAGCTCGTATACTCGGTCCCGAACCTGTAGAAATTACCAAGATTTTTCAAAGAAACAGGAAATACAAAGTCAGTCGCGAAAAAACGGACGGATCAGAACAGAGAATACTAAACGGCGATAGGGCCTGGTTCGCTGGCCGGGACTCAACTTATGAGTTAAGCGGTAGTAGATATAAATCCGAGCTTTTCAGTTACCTCACGCTGGCGATGCCTCTAGCCGCAAGGACCGAACGATTCGATGGGATTAGATTCGGAACGCGCGATTCAGATTCGCTGGAGTATATCTACATGGACAAAAAAGACTCTTTAATGATCGTTATCGGTATTGACCCCGTTGATAAATTGATAAAATCATCGGAGGGATATATCAGACAGAACAAAGGAGGTATCGTTTTTATCAACTATTTCTCCGATTTCAGGAAAATCGACGGTTACATATTTCCTCACCATCTGACAAATATCTCCATGGGTCTGGAGGTCGGAAAATCGCAACTGACGGGGGTGGAGATAAACGTTAATTTCGACGATAATGAATTTAGCCCGGGAAAACAGACCGCTAACAAGAAAACCTATTGAACGTATTAATTTGCCAGGCAAAAAACCGGAAATAGGGATAAATGGGTCAAAATGGTCAGGCTGAGAAAATTCGTTTCGCTTCCTATCACGATCATATTATTATTCCTTTCTCCGCCTGATTCCTCCGTTTCATCCTCGGACTCCGAAAAAAATTGCACCGAATGTCATCCCGATTATTTCAAGAACCTCTCCGCTAAAAACCTCCATAAACCGTTCAAAGAAAAGAAATGCCTCGAATGCCATATATTTCATGGCTTCGATAATCGTCAGGTCCTGGCCGGAACCGTTTCCCAGGTCTGCTCTTACTGCCACAATCTTCTGGATGAAATCCCACCCGACGCTCTCCATTACCCCCTAACCGAGGATTATTCCTGCGTAGAATGCCATAACCCGCACTCATCGGACAATAGAGACCTACTAAAACTCCCAGGTAGCATGGTTTGTCTCGAATGCCACGACGCCCCTCCAACGAAGGGTCTAACATTTGTTCATCCTCCATATGCCGATATAACCTGTACCGAATGTCACGCCCCCCACGGTTCGACTTTCGGAACCATGTTCCAGATGCCGGCAGGCTATTTATGCGCAAGCTGCCACCCGCAGATCCTGAATGGAGAAGAGCCGCCTCGGTTACATTCGGCCGACGATATACATTCGTGCGATCGATGCCACCTCGGGCACACCTCCGAATATCGTAAACTCCTCTCCAATAAGACTCCCGAACTTTGCCTGGGTTGCCATGACGAATTAAATAATTTAATAAAGCAGAGCTTACCCCACTCGGCGATCGAGATCGAAGGTTGCGTAGCTTGTCACACACCTCATTTCATCAAAGATCGATCCAGCCTGATTCTGAAAACTCCCGGCCTCTGTTTCGAATGCCATTCTGAAATTCAGGGATTTACCGATATGGAATATCCGCACGCCGCTGTTGAAGACGGTTGTGAGACATGCCATGATCCGCATATTCAATTATCCGACGATGAGAAAGCCGAACTATGCGTCAACTGCCATGACATTGAGGACGGGGATTTTCAAAAAAGGCATCTGAATCTGACACCATCCTTCTGTTTTTCCTGCCATGATCCCCACGGCTCATCCGAGGAAAAACTCCTAAAGATAAATCAGCATCCCCCCTTCATGGAACGCGAATGCGAATCGTGCCATAAACAACAAGAAAAATCAGAGTTGAGAAACGATTCTCTCTGCCTCGACTGCCATGATCAACCCGAGCCTTCGGGCGGCCATAAAGCCTCTTCGGTAGCCGATTTAGCTTGTATCGATTGTCACTCACCCCACGCCAGTAATCGAAATAGTCTCCTTCGCTAAAATCGAGATCATAGAGATTGCACCTTCTTATAAAGAGAATTTATCTCCAAATAGTCACATGCAACGTTTTGCGCATTTTAGAGGCTTATTTTACCGGCTTCGGGGCCAAATTCAAAAAACCAAGTATGGTCGCACCAAAAGAACCCTATAACACGGGGCGTTTTATTTGTGGATTAACCTTATTTTGTTTTATGACAATATGTTACGAATTTCACAAGGAAAGATCTTTTGATGGCGATAAATGTCTATAAAAATGGCGTTCAATTTGACCATTATAGACAGGTAAGATGGTAGAACCCAAATAAAAAAAGGTCAATTTTGCCAAAAAAAATCGTAGAAATCAGTAATTTCCCCTTGACATGGTGAAAACTAATACTAAATTAAGGATGATAAATATCATAATTGAAGTGACCTTAACAGGGACTTTTCCGATACAAAGAGAGAGAGAAAGAAAAGGAAACAAAGGAAAATAAATTTGAGCATTCTTGAGATAAATTTCACAAACAATAGAATTGACAACTATCGTTACCGATCTATATTTTTTTTGGCGTTACCTCAAGCTTGTGAATTAAATAACAATTATAGAAAGTCACAAATCCATAATAATAATAATGACCAATTAAGAATGAGGGAGTAAGGAAAAGGAATCGAGTACATTATGGATAATTCCAAAAAAAACAAGTTATGGTTCTGGGGCGGTGTCATTTTACTTTTGTTATCTTTCTCGGCCGCCTTTGCTCAAAGCCCGAAACTTGTCGGAGCGTTTTTCGTCAATGGACGGGTCGGATTGAAATGGCAGGATATCGAGGGAACATCGGAATATTTCGTCTATCGCCAGGAAGGGGCCGGCGATTTTGAAAAGATAGACTCCTCCGAAAAAGCCCGTTATTTCGATATCGATATCGAGCCCGGAGTAACTTACAAATACAAGATTTCTATTATCGGGCCCGATGGCAAAGAAGTGTTCTCCGGCGTAAAATCTGTCTCCATTCCCGCCGCACAGGAAGGCGAATTCGATCCCCCGACATGGTCGGGTCTCAGAATAGATAGAAATAGCAAGATCATGCTCAACTGGGATAAAGTCCCGGGAGCAATAGCCTACAATATATATCGTTCCTCCACTCCGGGCGAAGCTTACGAGGTTGTTGGTAATTCTCAGACATCGAGATACGCCGATAAAGAGGGCCTGATCCATGGCGAAACCTATTATTATGTTGTTACCGCTCTCAACTCCGATTTCGAGGAAACGGAATATTCCGAGGAACGCAACATAAAATTCGGCATGAGCAATGAAGAGGTTGAGGCGGCCAAGGCGACCATGGAGAAGATTGAACTCGAACCGGTGAATATCTCTTTGCTTTTCGAGATAAAGGATGCCGAATTCGGAGTGACATTGCTCCAACCAAGCGACGTTTATGTAAATTCGAAGGGCGATATTTATGTTGTCGACGTTTTGAATTTCAAGATCAGGGTTTACGACTCCAAAGGTAAATATCGATTCTCTTTCGGAGAAAGATCGCCATCGCAGGAAGATCCCGATCCGGCGACATTTTCCTACCCATTCACTTTGTTCATCGATAAACAAGATCAGGTGTACGTAACCGACATTCTCAACAACAATATCCAGGTATTCGAGGAAAATGGTAAATTCATCAAAGAGATTCGAGTAGTAGCCGGAGAGGGAAAAAAGGAATTACGCGCCAACGGCATTTATGTTCTCGATGACGACAGAATAATAATTACCGACGCCGGCAATCATCGCATTTTAATCCTCGATCAAAACGGCAAAATCCTGAAGGAAATCGGAGGCCCAGGCGGCGCGCCCGGGACGTTTACCTTCCCTGCGGAGCTAGTCGTTACCGAGAACAACATCATATGCGTTGTAGACATTATCAATTGCCGCGTCCAGGAGTTTGATCTCGAAGGCAATTTCATTCGGATGTTCGGCGAACCCGGCCAGAGCGCCGGTACTTTCGGCAGACCCGATGGAATAGCGATTGACGAGAAAGGGATGCTCTGGGTGACCGATATCCTTTCGGGCATGGTACAGCGGTTTACGGTCGAAGGAAAAATTAAATCGGCCATCGGCACGATTAATGACGATTTTGAATTCGCCACACCCCGTGGCATCTTTTTCAAAGGAGGAAGACTCTATATCACGGAGAGGCTCAGAGATAAAGTAAATGTATATGAGATAAAGTATTAATTGATAGGATCTTTGATCACAATAAATCACATTTTAACTCAAATTTTTTGAGGAGGTTTAACAAATGAGTAAGTTCTTTTTCGCGATGGTTGGAATTAGCCTGCTATTGCTTCCAGCGCTGTCACTTGCCGGCGTGGCCGATAGTGACCACGAC
>JAZGHS010000086.1:0-14121 GCA_036481315.1 Candidatus Zixiibacteriota bacterium
ATCGATCGTGGCTGTGAGGACGGAACCGAAATAGTACGCACCCATATCGGCGATGGAACCATCAGGATCGAGTGGCGAATCGGGATCACCGGCATCGATACATGGCGATCCAGCCTGCAGCCGGAAGTCGAATGGTTCCCCGCCTATGAACAGCGGATCAGCGGAGATATTTCCTACTCCGTTATACCCTCCCCGGATATCTGAATATGTAACTGTCGGATTACCCCAAGCCGAAATTTCTGGTCCATCGGGGGCTGAATTATTATAGAAAATACAATTTGTAACGGTGGGCGACGCGTTGCCGGTTCTTAATCCCCCTCCCATCGCGACAGCCTCATTTCCTGAAAAAGTATTATTAATAATTAAAGGCGTATTGTTGTTAACGTACATACCACCGCCCCAATTAAGGCTATAATTATCGACAATTAAATTGTATGCAATCACTGGATTACCGTGTGAGGCTCTCAACCCTCCTCCGTACTCAGCTTGATTGTTTGCCAACACATTATATAGTACTATACCTGTACTATACTCAAGGCTGACCCCCCCGCCCTGCACAGATCCTACATTGTCTTTGATAATATTATGAAGTATTGTCGGGGAAGTATACCAGGCATTGATACCCCCGCCGAAATTCGAAACTCCATTTATAATCGTAAAACCTATAATCATCGCGAAATTATCTTCTTCATTTGTAAGAGTAATAACAGCCCCCGATGAGTTGCCGTCTATTATCGTGGAAGATATATACGACATCTCGTCGGTAGTTAAAAATAGCGAGCCCAACACGATATTATGCCCGTTAAAATCGATATTCTCGACGTAGGTTCCCGGTTGAACGAGTACCGTGTCCGCAATCTCGGTCGCGTCGATACCCGCCTGTATCGTCGAATAATCACCGGGAACGTGAATTATAGCCGCCGTGGCTACCGTGAACGCCATAAGCAGGAAAACCGTTGTTAGCATCATACATCTTTTCATTATATCCTCCCTGCGAGGTATTTATCTTAATCTCGTATCACAGAAAAAAATAACACTTCAAAAAGAAAATAGATGCTACCGACTATAATGTCAAGTAATTTCGCATATTATTGTGGGCCCATTTCCGAATACCTTAAAACTGCGATGGAAGAATTTATGCGTAAAGCACTTACGGTTACTAAAAAATATAGTAAAAAAATGGAGCCGAGGGGGGTCGAACCCCTGACCTCCTGAATGCCATTCAGGCGTTCTCCCAACTGAACTACGGCCCCAATATTTTTACAGAAGGCTATTTAAAAGAACCAATTACCCTTTTAACAACGAATCGGCCGATCAAGATCGAACTTAACCGACCATCCTTTCTACTACAAAGGAAAATCGGGGCAAATATACCCCGATCCCCGGTCAAGTCAAGCCAATTTTTCCAATCGAATAACGCCGATATTTACCGGCAATCGCCGCAGGTTCCGTAGAACTCGAGCCGATACTCATCGACATCCATGAGCGAACCGCCAACATGCACGTTGCCCGCTGGTATATCCAATGGATCGTCGATATCCATCACCTTACCGCATGATTTACAGGTAAAATGCTGATGGTTGTCGTAATAGGCCTCGTAGCGGGAGAAATTCTTCCCATATGAAAGTTCCCTTACCAAACCCAGTTCCTTGAGCAAACGAAGATTCCGGTAAACCGTACCAAAAGATATATGAGGTAGTTTTTTCCGGACCATCTGATAAATCTCGTCGGCCTTGGGATGCTCCCTGGTTCGAGAGAGTTCGTCCAAAACTACTTCCCGTTGACGGGTCATTCTGTAGCCCTGCTGTTTGATTTTTTGGTTTAAGACTCTTAGATTTGCTTTCATTATCCACCACCCTTCAATAAAATGTCCACCTTACTCCATAAATTAGGAGATTGTGGAATTTTGTCAAGGTAAAAAATATGATAATAATCATTATTTTTAATGGGTAATTAATAAAAAAACTGGTTATGGCGTAATACGTTGGCTTGTAATTAGTTGAGAAGAGAGCCGAGGATGTAGGCCGCTCCCAGGTGACGTCCCGCCTCGTCGGCAAGGCCGACCCACAGATCGGGAAATAGGCCAAGACCTATGGTTCCTATAAGAGCGACCAGAATAGCCACTAATAATGTCGGTGATAAATCTATCGATCGAGCTTCGGCATTCGCTGGTTTCATATACATTGTTACAACCACCCCGATATAATACCAGACCGATATCAGGCTGTTGGCGATTCCGATAATAGGCAACCAAATAAAGCCAGAATTTAAGGCAGCTATAAAAATCTTGTATTTACCGATAAATCCGGCGGTAGCCGGTATTCCGGCCAGGGCAAACATGAATATTGTTAATGATATCCCGGCGAACGGGTATTTATGGCCGAACCCCGCGAAATCGGAGATTTTCTCCTGCTTCTCCCCTTTACCAACAAATAACGTGACAATTGAAAATGCCCCGATATTAACAATCGTATATACGAGAAGATAGAACGCCCCCGAGGCGAGACCCTCGGGCCCCCCGACAGTCAGGGCGATCATCACGTATCCGGCATGGGCGATCGATGAGTAAGCGAGCATACGCTTGATATTGGTCTGTGAAATAGCCAGGATATTTCCCCAGGTCATAGTGAGCGCCGCCAGAATCCAGAGAATCGTTCCCAGGTTCTGTTCGAGTGCCGGCCAGAAGACGCTTACCATTCTGAATAATACCGCGAAAGCGGCCGCTTTAGGCCCGGCCGACATGAATGCGGTCGCCGGAACCGCGGCCCCCTCGTAAACGTCGGGTACCCACATATGGAACGGGGCAACGCCGATTTTGAAAGCGAACCCGATGAGCGCGAATATCGTCCCGGCTCCAGCTAAAATCATCCCTTGCGTATCAATGTATCCGAATCGTTTGCAGATATCGATCATGTTGGTCGATCCGAATGCGCCGAAAATCAGGGCGATACCGAACAGCAGAAAACCCGAGGCAAAGGCGCCCATGAGGAAATATTTCAACGATGCTTCTCGCGCCCGCGCACGCCTGCGATACATTCCGGCCAGTACGTAGAGCGGAATACTCATAACCTCGAGTCCGAGGAAAACAGTAAACAGATCCATCGACGAGGCCATAACCATCATACCGAAGGTGGCTATAAACAGAAGCGTATAATACTCGCCCGCCCCTTTCAGCTCACGTTGCACGTAGGTTACCGAAACGAAAAGGGTCAAAAGGGTGCCCATGCAAAAGATAACTTTGAAATACAGACTGATTCTATCGTTAATGACCATATTCTGGAAACCGATCGAAGCCCCTTCGGTTACCGTTCTCAATATATCGAAATTTCGAAATACCAGGGCTATTGTTACCATTATGCCAACAAAACCGATAGTCGCGAATATAGCGTTCCGACCACGTTTCAAGAATAGATCGGCGATGAGAATCACGAAGCCGGTAACCAGCACGGCGATCTCAGGCGATATTAAATTCCAGTCAAATCCCATCAGTTTTCACCATTCTCGATATTCTCTATTTCGTCGGTATTCGTTTCGGGGACGATCTCGTGCGGAGCTATCGGTTTCTTTTTTTTCATTTGTATCTCATTTACAAGTTTCTTCACCGACGGTTCGATTTTGTTAATAAACGTTCCCGGAAAAATTCCGAGCCAGAAGATCATAATAATTAGAGGAATAGCTATTAGTTTTTCCCTGCCGTTCATATCAAGCAACTTTTTATTTTCATCTTTATCGCATTCGCCGTAGAACACTCTCTGCACCATCCAGAGCATATAGACCGCCGCTAATACTATTCCGAAAGTCCCTATCACCGCATAGACGGGATTGACTTTAAATGTACCCAGAAGTATCAAAAATTCTCCGACGAAACCGTTGGTCCCGGGTAAGCCGATCGATGCCAGCGTTACGATCAAAAATACGGTCGCGAATACTGGCATAACATGGGCTATACCGCCGAAATCGGCGATCATTCTTGTATGCCTGCGCTCGTAGATCATGCCCACTAAAAGAAACAGCGCGCCTGTAGTAATGCCGTGATTAACCATCTGCAATATCGAACCGGTTACCCCCTGTATCGTCAGGGCAAACATGCCGAGCATGACAAACCCGAGATGGGCCACCGACGAGAACGCCACCAGCGATTTAACGTCCTTCTGAACCATGGCCACCAAAGCCCCATAGATGATACCGATCAGCGCCAGAATGGAGATCAAGGGCACGAAATAAACTGTAGCGTCGGGGAACAGAGGCAGGCAGAATCGGAGGAAACCATAGGTGCCCATTTTAAGCAGGACTCCGGCCAGAATGATCGAACCGGCGGTAGGCGCCTCGACATGAGCGTCGGGGAGCCATGTGTGGAACGGGAACAACGGTACTTTGATCGCGAACGCCAGCGCGAACGCTAAAAATAGCCATATTTGCAGATCCGGCGTAATTTGTAAATTTAGTATGGTGGCCAAATCGGTTGTCCGTTCGAAAGCGTCCGGTCCGGTCATCAGATAAAGTTTGACAATTGCCAGAAGCATAAAAAGCGAGCCGAACATTGTAAAGAGCACGAATTTCACAGCCGCGTAGATTTTGCGAGGCCCACCCCAGATACCGATCATGAAATACATCGGGACGAGCATGACCTCCCAGAAAACGTAAAAGAGAAACAGATCGGTGGCCAGGAATACCCCGAGCATCCCGGTTTCAATAAACAGCATGGAGATCATAAATCCTTTTACCTTTTCGGTAACCGCCGACCAGGTAGAGGCGATAGCTATGGCACATAAGAATGGGGTGAGAACCACAAGTAATAGCGAAATACCGTCCACACCGAGGCTGTAAGTAATTCCCAGCGAATGTATCCAGATTAAGGGTTCTCTGGAAAATTGCATGGCCGTATTCGAGCCGTCGAATTTTACAAACAGTATGATAGCAAGGACGAAATCGATCAGAGTGGCGACAAGCGCTGTCCACCTGATTGCGTTGTGTTTATTACCATTAATAAAGAGAATAGCCAACGCTCCGAATACAGGCAGAAAAACGATCCATGTAAGAATCGGCCAATTCACGCGGATCTCTCCGCGGCTACCAGTTTCAAGCCTATCCTGGACGGTTTTCTGATCACGAAATTCGCTATAATATCGATTAGCCTCCAGAGCCTGTAGGGCATCCAGCGGCATAGCCTGTAATAAATTTGCAAAATCGAAAGCCCCTTATTGATGGTTTTTTTAACCGCTTCGATCTCGAATCCATTTTTAGAAAACAATTCGTTCAACGCGGTTTCGTCGAATGAATGAAGATGCGCGTTAATAGGAGTCTTCTTATTACAATGGATACAGATATAATAAACTATATTCTCTTTATAAGGAACCGAGACGTATACCGGGGCTTTATCCTTCAAGACAACTCGCAATTCGGCCGCTCCCCTATCGAGGAATTCCAGATGCTCGAAAACGTCATTTGACGTCGCACCGTCGAAAGCCCCAGGTTTGAAAGGTAAATGATACAGATCGGCCACCACATATCCGCCGTTTTTACCGGAATCGAAGCGATCTCTTATTCCCTTCAGGCTCTTGATTGAAAGATCGACCGCGCAGACAAATACTTTTTTCGGCAGATAGGCTTGCGATACCCATCCTCCACCGGATCCGGCGTCGAGCAATAATTGCCCATGTTGAAATTCCATAGTATGTGTAAGCAACTGGATTCTGCGCCTTTCCTCCTCACGGATGGCCGGGTTCTCAACAGTGAAGTAGTCGAAAGTTTCACCGTCGGTACGGTAATGCTCGATATGATCCTGAAGCTTCTCGGTCATCCTAATCCCTTACCTGAAAAACACAAATCCCAGTAAAACGACAACGCCCAAAACGAACATTAAGGCGTAATTCCTGACCAGTCCGGTATGAACGGTTCTCGATTTGGCGGAAATCCAGCCAATCAAAGCCGCGGAACCGTTGGCGATACCGTCCACGATTTTAACATCGAATATTTTCCATAAGAATAACGAACCGGTCACGATAGGCTGGACAATGATAAAGTTATAGAATTCGTCCACGTAGTATTTGTTTAGCAGTACTTTATAAATCCCGCTGAATTTCTCGGCCAGCGCTTTCGGACGCTGCGGGTTGCCAATATAAGACATATAAGCCATGAGTATCCCTATGCCGGCGGCTATTATCGACGCGAACATCAGTAGATATTCCACAAGATAGCTGTGGTGTGCTGCTTCGGATGCTCCTGCATGCGCCCCCGAGAATACCGGCTCCAAAAACTTCTCGAACCAGGCGCCGCCACCGAGAGCATGAGGAAGGCCGATATATCCCCCGATCAACGCCAGGACGGCAAGTATCATTAATGGAACTGTCATTGCGTTGGGCGATTCATGAGCGTGCTTCTCGACCTCCGGATCCATTCTCGATTTCCCGTAGAAAGTCATAAACAGAAGCCTGAACATATAGAACGCGGTCAGTATCGCAGCTATAAGGCCCAAAGCCCAGAGGATCGGATGGCCATATTGAGAAGTAAAGGCGTTGTAGAGAATCTCGTCTTTGGAGAAAAATCCGGAAAATAATGGCACGCCTGATATAGCCAGCGTAGCGATAAACATAGTTATAAAAGTTCTTGGCATATACTTTCTCAACCCGCCCATTTTTCTTAAATCGAGTTCACCGGCAAGGGCATGCATGACCGAACCGGCGCCGAGAAAAAGGAGCGCCTTGAAGAAAGCGTGGGTCATCAGGTGGAATATGCCCGAGGCGAACGCCCCCACTCCACAGGCTAAGAACATATATCCGAGTTGACTAACCGTGGAATAAGCCAAGACCCGTTTGATATCATTTTGAACCAGTCCTATTGTAGCCGCGAATAGAGCTGTTGTCACCCCGATGATGGCAATTACCGCCATCGTTACCGGGGCGAGGACGAAGACCGCCGAAAGCCTGGCAACCATGTATACCCCGGCGGTTACCATTGTGGCGGCGTGAATCAAAGCCGAAACAGGCGTGGGGCCTTCCATAGCGTCGGGCAACCAGACGAAAAGCGGGATCTGAGCCGATTTACCGGTCGCTCCCAGGAATAGAAGAAGAGTGATAGCCGTAACGATTCCCCCGCCCGCTACCAGCAATTCGGGAGCGAGATGGCTTATCTCCGAGAGGCTTACGGTCGGATGACCCGCCGAAGCAAATGTCCAGAAAATCAGGAATACACCCAGGGCGAATCCGAAATCACCGATCCTGTTTACAATGAACGCCTTCTTGCCAGCGTCCGACGCCGACTTCTTATGGAACCAGAATCCAATTAACAGATAACTGCAAAGCCCGACACCCTCCCAGCCCAAATAGAGCAGGATCAGGTTGTCGCCCATGACAAGCATGAGCATGGCGAATGTAAATAGGTTCAGGTACGCGAAATATCGCGAATAACCGGCGTCGCCGTGCATATAGCCGATAGAATAAACGTGAATTAAAAAACCTACACCGGTAACCACAAGCATCATAACCGACGAGAGAGGATCATACAGAAACGAAAAACCGGCGGCGAAAGAACCTGAGATTATCCAGTCGAACCAGTTAGCGTGGATAAACCTTGCATGCTCCGGTAGACCTATCAGCAATATGAACGACCATACCGATAAGATAAACGACAAGAATACGCTTCCCGATCCGATAATCCCAACCAGTTTCTCGGGCAGTTTCTTATTGAAAAACCCGTTAATCAGAAAACCCAGAAGCGGGAATATCGGAACAAGCGCGACAAGTGTTTTTATCTGATCTTCAGCCATCGTTTACCATTTCATAATGTTAATATCATCCACGTTAACCGAATCCTTCATTCTATAAATAGAGATTATAATAGCCAGCCCGACCGCGGCCTCCGCCGCCGCGACCGTCATAACCAGTATCGCGTAAACCTGTCCCGATGCCGTGGAAGTCTGAATCAGATCCGGGATTTTATCGGCTGGGATATTTTGAATGATATTGGCAAGAATCCCTTTCATATGACTGGCAAACGCTACGAGAGAGAGATTCACCGCGTTGAGCATAAGTTCAATGGCCATAAATACCACAATAGCGTTCCTGGATCTCAAAACGCCCCATACCCCGATACAAAACAGGATAGTAGAGAGAACAATGTAATATTCAAGAGACGGCATCAGACATCTTCCTCATCGTTTGTTACGCTCCTGCGACGCGCGATTACCACCGCTCCCAGTATGGCGGCTAAAAGTAGTACCGACGTTATCTCGAACGGGTAGGCGAACCTGGTGAATAGTGTCTCGGCCACCGATTCCACCGAAAGATATTCATTTCGTTCGGCATCCGACGTTTTTTCAAGAGATTCGATAGCCACGGATTGCCCCTCGCCGGAGCGATCCTTCACGGCCCATCCTACTATTATTACGCTTTGAATCATTATGAGAACAGCGAACGAGAAACCCAAGTATTTCTGCAACACCCGCGGATCGCGGCCGAATTCGTCTTTGCGAAGATTCAATAGCATTATCACGAAAAGGAATAAAACCATGATAGCGCCGGCGTAGACGATTATCTGAAAAGCCGCCAGGAAATACGCTCCTAAAAGCACAAACAATCCGGCGAGGATAACCATGACCATCACCAGGTATACCGCCGAGGCCACCGGGCTTTTCCTGGTGACAACCATCACCGCCCCGAATATCGCCAGAACAGCCAGAATGACAAATGGAATCATACGTCCATACCCATCGTGATTCGATATTTTCCCGTTCTGTTTATCATCAACCTTATCTTCATTACGTTTCCCTTATCGCGCGAACCGGTCTTAATGTCCCGTAGGCGCCGCCGGTGTTTTAAACTGCTGTCTCTCTTTTCTGATAAACGGTTTGATATCCCTGGCCACCCTGTCCTTCTCGATCTTATCGAAATTAGCCAGGAGCATCTCTTTTGTAAAGATGAAATCGTCGCGGTCATACGACGAGAACTCGAATTCATGCCCCAGGAAAATCGCCTCCTCTGGACAGGCTTCCTCGCACAAACCGCAAAATATGCATCTAAGCTCGTTTATTTCGTAAACCTTTGCGTAACGGATTCCGTCCTCTGTCTCTGCCGGTTCCATGTATATACAGTCCACCGGGCAGGCGGCGGCGCAAAGCCCGCAACAAACACATCTCTCGCTATCATCATCATACCGGGTAAGATAATGCAATCCCCTATAACGATCCTCGAATACCGGACGTGTTTTGGGATACTGCTCGGTAATGGGTCTTCTGAGCAAATACCTGAAGGTAATGAACATTCCCTTTGGTATAGCCAGGAAAACAGATTTAAAAACATTCCACATAACTTAAAGCACCCCTATCGTAACGCCTGAATCAGCGCGGTAACCATCACGTTAATTATACCTATTGGAAACAGAACCAGCCACCCGAATCTCATAAGCTGATCATATCGCAGCCTGGGCAACGTTCCCCTGACCCATACATAGACGAACATAAAGGCCACGACTTTGATCAAGAACCATATCACCGGCGGGAAAAACGGGCCATTCCACCCCCCGAAAAACAGGCTTGCGGCTATGGCCGAGACTGTAATCATGTTGGCGTATTCGGCCAGAAAGAATATCCCGAAACTCATCCCGGCGTATTCGGTATGATACCCCGCTACAAGTTCCGATTCGGCTTCGGGCATATCGAACGGATTTCTGTTGGTCTCCGCCATAGCCGAAATGAAATATACGAAGAAAGCCACCGGCTGTTTGAAAACATACCAGTTTAATATCGATCCCGATTGCTGTCTTACTATCTCGGCTATGGAGAATGTCTGGCTCAAAAGCAATACGCCGATCAAACCGAGGCCTAACGAGACCTCGTAGCTGATCATCTGGGCTGCCGCTCTCAGCCCGCCCAATAATGAGTATTTTGAATTCGACGACCATCCTGCGAGAACGATACCATAGATGCCGAGCGAGGTAACCGCGAAAACGTATAATATCCCGATATTCAGATCCGAAATGAGAAGCTGGATCCGCTGTCCCCCGATATTTACCCAATCGCCTATCGGAATTACGGCAATTGCCATCGACGCGGTAACGAAGGAAATCATGGGAGCCAATACGTAGAAGAATTTGTTGGCCATCGCCGGACGGATTTCCTCTTTTGTAATCATCTTGATTGCGTCGGCAATCGGTTGCAAAAGCCCGAAAGGTCCCGTCACATTCGGCCCGATTCTGTGCTGAATACGGGCGACTACTTTGCGCTCGAAATAGGTCGAATAAGCAATCGCGGTAAGGAGGGCGATATAGATCACCACGACTTTGGCAATTATTATCGCGCCTTCGAGCAACATCAGTTTTTCCTCACCGAAACGAATGTTATCGGATTGTCTTTATTCAGAAGGCGATTGACAGGATTCTCCGAGAATGAGTTTTCAATCAGTATCTCGCCTTTGTTTACTTTATCAGAGACTTCAATAGGTAAGTTAACGGCCGTCCCCTCGGTCCCGATCCTCACATGGTTACCGTTTGAGATCTCCAGCGACAAAGCGTCATCGGGATGCAAATAGGCCACCTGATCTTTTGATATTCTCATGAGGTTTGACGATTTCTCGGTCAACCATCCGGAATGATGGGCCGAATGAGTCCATTGTAGCAAAAAAGGCTTGTCCGAAGGAGGGGCGGTAAAAGGCTTCGGTTGAATTTCGCCCGGATCGTAATCGCTTTTCGTAAATATCATCGCTCCAATATCGGGGATATTATTCAATCCTCCCATACCTTTCAGGCTGCTTGTCATCAGATTCCTGATCTGGGCTTCATGACTCGATCGTTCGCCGATATCCATGAGAGACGATATCTCCGAAATGACAGACCAGGCCGGCCTTTTCGAGAGACGGAAATTATCGTTCATAGGATCGAATTTTTGAACCCGTCCCTCTATATTAACAAAACTACCGCCGTATTCCCCGTTCAGCGGTTGAGGATATACGATTGATCCCAGGGAAGCCGTAGGAGTCAAAAACGGATTTATCACTACCAGAAATTCAAGCTTCTTTAGAGTATCGTGGACATATTTTCTATCGGGGAACTCGTCTACGGGATTAGCCCCGAAAACGAACATCGTTTTTATCTCACCCGAATTAACTTTTTCGAGTATCCTCTTAAACGAATGATCGGGATTGCCGTAAAGCCCGAAACGAGACACGCCCATGAAATTTCCGCGAGATGATAGTAGGGAAAGTTTGGCGTTGATGGTCTTTTTCAAATTCACCAATGACGAAAGCATGGCCTTTCTGTCCGGATGGGAAAGGAAATCGTCGCCGGCCATTATATGAATATTCCCGGCGCTTTTTAATACGTCGGCAAGATTGTTAAGTCGTTCAAAATCGAGATTCGCACCGGCGGGCTTACTTTCTACACCTTTCAGAACCGAAATTATGTAATTGACCGCGGAAGGTTCGGCCGTTGATGGTATACGAATATTCTCCACCGGGAAATATCCGAGCCGTTTATCATAAGAGCCGATAAATACCGCTTTCGCCCTTCTTCTCGTAATCGCTTTTCTTATGCGTAGAGACATCACAGGATGCTCGACTGCGGGATCGATTCCCACAAACAAAAACAGCGAATCGGATTCGAGGTCATTTATAGTGCCGTCGAGACCGATCATGTCGATCAGCTCCGGTTCCAGCGGCGACGAAGTATCGGTTTGGAAATCAATATTCGGAGTCTTAATAATATCCCCGAAGAATCGTCGAATGGAGAAAGCCTCCTCGTTAGCCAGATACGTCGAGCCGATCACGGCAACTTCCGACGCTTTATTTTCGTCTATTATCTCGACGAGATGTTTGGCCACGAGAGCATCAGCTTCATCCCAGCCACAGGGTTCTAAGGCGTTACCGCGACGAATCCTCGGCTGTGTCAGCTTATCCACCGACCGCGACAGGTCGAAACCATAACGTCCGCGATCGCAAAGCCAACCATCGTCGACCGCCGGATTTCTTCTGCTCATATGGCGATAAACTTTGCCATCGGACCATTCCACGTTCATATTGCAACCGTCAGAACACAGGTTACAAACCGACGGCGTTTTTTTCAAAAGCCAGTCTCGAATCTCATATCTGAATGAACTGGACGTCAACGCCCCGACCGGGCAATATTCCACCGTATTGCCGGAGAATTCGTTGGCGAATTTGACTTCTTCCAATACACCGATATTTGCGGACGAGCCGCGCTGGAACACACCCAGGTCCGCTTCGCCCGCCAGATCACGAACGATCCTCACGCATTTAAAACACATAATACAACGATTTCTACATAGCATTACTTCAGGTCCGAGAGGTATCTCATCGAACTTTTTGCCAGTCTTTTCGTCTCTAAACCTGATCTTATTCTCTTTATATCGTGTCGTAGTGGGACCATATAAAAACGTATTATCCTGGAGAGGACATTCCCCCCCTTTGTCGCAGGTGGGGCAATCGAGGGGATGATTGATCAACAGAAATTCAAGCACCCCTTTACGGGCCTTTATAACTTTCTCCGAATCGGTATGGATAACCATGTTGGGAGCTACGGGTGTAGCGCAGGATGCGATCAATTTAGGCATCTTCTCCACATCAACGAGGCACATCCTGCAAGCGCCCACCGGTTTTAGACGATCGTCATAACAGAAGGTCGGTATCTCCACGCCGATCATCTTCGCGGCCTCGATAATCAAAGTGCCGGGAGCGACATCCAAAGCCCGGCCGTTTATTGTGATTTGAAAATCGTCGGGCACTCCTACTCGAACCTCGGTCCCATGGTTACCATGCATTTCTTATTTGCGATATGATAATCATACTCATCCCTGAAATTCTGTATTGTCGATCGTACGGCGGGAATGGCGGCGTCACCCAGAGGACAGATAGTATTCCCTTCGATATTATCGCAGATTTCCATTAACTGGTCGAGATCGTCGGGCTCACCCAGACCGTGTTCTATACGATGGAGAATATTGAGCATCCAATAGGTTCCCTGACGACAAGGCGTGCACTGCCCGCAAGATTCATGTTGATAGAAGCGTGTCATGTTATAAGCGGCGCGTACCATGCACATAGTCTCATCGATAACGATCACGGCCGCGGAGCCAAGCATAGTACCGGCCTCGGCCAGCGATTCAAAATCCATGCGGACATCGATTTTGTCGGCCGTCAATATCGGCACGGAGGATCCTCCGGGGATGACTGCTTTAAGGTTGTGGCCGTCTTTTATACCGCCGCCGTATTCATAGATAAGCTCCCTTAACGATATCCCCATAGGAAGTTCGTAATTACCGGGTTTGTTTATATGCCCCGAGAGACAGAAAATCTTGGTTCCAGTTGATTTCGGAGTACCGAGCGAGGCGAACCAATCACCGCCCCTGTTAATGATATGTGGCACATTACATAACGTCTCGACATTATTGATAATCGTCGGACAACCGTAAAGCCCGGATACCGCTGGGAACGGCGGTTTCACCCGGGGATATCCCTGGTCACCCTCGAGCGACGTCATTAACGCGGTTTCCTCGCCGCAGATATAGGCGCCCCCTCCCCTGTGCACCACGATATCGATATCGAAACCTTTACCCATCACATTTTTTCCGACAAGTCCTTTAGAACGCGCCTCTTCGATGGCCCTGTTCAATTGCGACGCTCCATAAGCGAATTCGCCCCTGATATATATGAACGCGGTATTGCATTTAATCGCGTAAGCCGTAATAAGGATTCCCTCGATAAGCATATGCGGCTCTTTTTCGATCAACTCCCGATCCTTGAAAGTCCCCGGCTCCGATTCGTCGGCGTTAACGCAGAGATATACGGGCTTATCAATACCTTTCGGTAAAAATGACCACTTTCGTCCGGCGGGAAAACCTGCGCCGCCACGTCCGCGAAGACCCGATTTGATGACCTCCTCGGTAATCTCTTCGGGGTTCATGGAGAACGCTTTTTCAATCGCTTTATACCCGCCGTTGTTAATATAGGTATCTATAGTATCCTGACCGGGTTGGTCGATATATTTGAAAAGCACTTTTTCGAACTCAACCATTTTTAGCCTGCTCACGTAAATCCTCTAAAATCTTTTCGGTTTTAGCACGATTCAAATTCTCATAATATTTATCGTTGATCTGCATCATCGGAGCGGTCCCGC
>JAZGHS010000087.1:0-3792 GCA_036481315.1 Candidatus Zixiibacteriota bacterium
TTCTGGATGATCGAGCCGGAGATGGCTTTTTGCGATCTTGACGAGGATATGCGTCTGGCCGGGGAATTCATCCTCTACCTTTTCAAATACGCGTTGGATAACTGCCCGGAGGAGATGGAGTTTTTCAATAAATGGATCTCTAAAGACAGGATCGCCACGCTCGAAGCGCTGGTCAATTCCAAATTCGAAATTATTACCTACACCGAGGCTATCGAGATTTTAAAAAAGGCCAAAAAGAAATTCGAATTCCCGGTGGAATGGGGAGTGGGATTGCAAGCCGAGCACGAACGTTACCTCTGCGAGGAACACTTGAAAGCTCCGGTCATGGTTCGCGATTATCCCCGGGATATCAAGGCATTTTACATGCGGCTCAACGACGACGAAAAAACGGTGGCGGCGGTGGATGTTTTAGTACCGCAGATAGGCGAGATTATCGGCGGAAGCCAGAGAGAGGAACGGCTCGATATCCTCAAAAAGCAGGTGGAGTTTTTCGGGGTCAAAGAAGAGAGTATCCGGTGGTACTACGATCTTCGCCGCTACGGCACCTGCCCGCACGCCGGTTTCGGGCTGGGATTCGCGCGTGTACTTATGTATATGTCCGGTATGACAAATATCCGCGACGTTGTTCCGTTCCCAAGATCGCCGCGCAACGCCAAGTTTTAGATTTATTGACACTCGTAATAGTGGTACCCCGGCTGGAAAGCCGGGGCTATTAATTATTTTATTTTCCCCTAATAGTCGGGACTTTCCAGTTCCGATAATCGCGCGGTCAGGGCAAGCCTTGACTCGTTAAATTTAACGCGCCCCCGGATGGCCGTAATCCATCTTGTGCATATTCCCTATATGATACAAATACTCGTCTTTAGAGATATTATTCTGCCAGTGACCTGTCGCCAGCGCGGTAATATAGAAAGCCAGGAATATAGTCACCACACCAATAGCGAACGTCCGTCCGGAGATGGGCTTTTTAATCCCGGCAATCACCGGCTCGAGCGTATTCTCCTCCGGGCAAGCATCAACACACGCCAGGCATCCCATGCACTCGTCGGAACGGACTATCGTCTCTTTGTGAACCTTGATCATAGCCGGACAAACTCTGGTGCAAGCGACACAATCGGTGCATGTCGTGAGATTACGGCGTATCTTGACCGGGCTTAAGAATCCCAGCACTCCCAGAAGCGCGCCATAAGGACAGAGATATCGGCACCAGAAATTAGCGATGAAAAGCGAAGCGACAGCGAGAAGTAATATCACCCCGAACGTGAATTGAGTCATTTCGGTAAAGAACAGAAGCATCTTGATATCGGCGATTTTATTGTAGGGGGAATTGATGAAGGCGCCGAGGGCATTGGAATTCATACCGATCAGGATAGCGTTGACAAAAAACGCCAGCAGAAGATATTTCAACGATCGAAGCGGGTAGTCGATCCATTTGGGCACGCGCCATCCCCAGGGCGCCGACACTTTCTTATCGAAAACTTTGCGGCTGAGTTTCCAAACCCATTCAGAAATCAGTCCCACCGGACAGATAAAGCCGCAGAAGCTTTTCTTGAAGATCAGGCTTCCAAGGAGGACGGCCATAAGAATCACGGTCGACGATGGATGGATATCGTTGAAAATCCCGGTGGTAATCCAGTATTTGATATTCATCAATGCCGAGAGCGGCAAGAATCCCTCCACGCCGGGCGGTCGGGAGACCTCCATTGACGCGCCGCCCGTGATGAAATGCCTGTACCAGAAATAGAACTGGACGCCAATCAAGAGCGTGGTCAACAAAAACCCGTACTGGATTAATTTCCTTAACTTATGTCCGTTCGTGAAATATAATTTTATCCCTTTCATCCCTCGGATCATCCGATTTACTCCTTTTTTCGAACTATCCTGATTTGTTTCGACGGTTATATAAGCGATTTTGAATCAAAAGTGCTTGATAAAAATCAAATAACGCTCGTTTGAGCGCCGAAAGCACCTGCCAAAACATAGTGGAACCTCAGGTACACGTAAACTGTTAATAGTACGATTGAAATATCCGTGTTTGTTGACTGGCTATAAGATACCTGTTTCAACAGCTAACGAGAGGAATAAGATGATTAAGATGAAACATTGCATAATACTCATTATTTTTATTGCCTTTTCTGCTTTTAGCTCAACCGTGGCCCAGGAGAGGACAATAGGATTGCTTATTAACGAGGATAACGCATTCTCGGGATACACTCTGTTCGCACCTATGCCTTATACTGTTACTTATCTGATTGATAATAACGGACTATTGGTTCATTCGTGGGAAAGCGAGTATAAACCGAGATTTGCCGCTCATCTGTTGGAAAATGGTAGTCTGATTCGGGCAGGTAAACCCGGCTTGAATCCGGTTTTTAATGGGGGAGGTGCCGGAGGAATAGTACAGGAGATAGCCTGGGACGGATCGCTTGACTGGGAGTTTGAGTATTCAAGCGACGAATATCTTTTACATCATGAAATAAGAAACCTTCCCGATGGCAACCTGCTTATGATCGCCTGGGAATATAAATCCGCGGATGAGTTAATTGAGGCAGGGCGCGATCCGGTTTTAATTCCAGATGAAAATGAGTTATGGCCGGATCACATTATTGAAGTGGAGCCGACCGGACAATCAGGTGGCAATGTCGTTTGGGAATGGCACATTTGGGATCATTTGATTCAGGATTTCGATCCGTCAAAGGAGAACTACGGCGTCGTTGCGGATCATCCCGAACTTATGGATCTAAATTTCATTTATAATATCACTCCTGATTGGAATCACACCAATTCGATCGACTATAACGAAGAATACGATCAGATTTTGTTGAGTTTACATCACCCAAGCGAGATCATTGTAATAGACCACAGTACGACAACCGAGGAGGCAGCGGGTCATAGCGGCGGCAGATATGGCAAGGGCGGCGATTTCCTTTATAGATGGGGTAATCCGCAAGTATATCGAGCCGGATCTGAGGAGGATAGGAAATTATATAAGCAGCATGATGCTAGATGGATAGAGCCCGGACTTCCGGGAGATGGAAATATAACGATATTCAATAACGGCTGGGGTCGCCCGGATGAAAATTACTCATCAATAGAAGAAATTGAGCCCCCCATTGACGGCGAAGGGAATTATCTTTTGACACCGGGTTCCGCTTATGGGCCCGAGGAACCGGTTTGGATATACGGGGCCGAAAATCCGGAAATGTTTTTCTCCCAAAAAATTTCTGGAGCTCATCGTCTTCCTAACGGTAACACGTTAATATGCAAAGGACGAGGCGGAGATTTCTTCGAAGTTACATCGACGGGTGAAAAAGTATGGCAATATATTAATCCCGTAAATGAAAATGGCCCGATGAATCAAGGGGATCCACCTGAGGGCAATAACGTTTTTCGAATCCACAGATATGCACCCGACTTTTCCGGTTTTGAAGGCCGTGATTTAACTCCCGGCGATCCAATTGAGAGATATATTACAGATATTACCGATGGATCTGACAAAATTCCTGGAAAAATCGAGTTTTTCTCAAATTATCCGAATCCTTTCAACGCGACGACCTCTTTCACATTTTCATCTCTCGAACCTCAACATGTTACGCTTGCCGTATACGATCTGCTTGGCGGTGAGGTTAAGACATTGTTGGATGAACATATAAGTGCAGGCATGCACCATATCACCTTCGACGCGTCCGATCTAGCCAGCGGGATCTATTTCTATAGCCTGCAGGCGGGAGATCGTACAGAAACGAAGCGGATGGTGTTGTTGAAGTAAGATACTACAAATAGTATATAAGA
>JAZGHS010000088.1:0-2144 GCA_036481315.1 Candidatus Zixiibacteriota bacterium
AAGTATATCGACGAAATTCCGCCATCGATACAAAACGAGCGACTGGGTCGATGTCTCCATAGCGGGATCGCGTTCCATCACGCCGAACTCGATCGCGATCAGCGGGCGTTGGTTGAGGATGGTTTCCGCGCGGGGGAGATACGAGCGCTTGTTTCGACCACTACACTCGCCTGGGGCGTCAACCTTCCCGCCAAGAACGTTTTTATAGAGATGATGAAATATGACGGGAGGAAATCGTCAAACAGCAGGCCGATGCTGCTTCCCATAAGCGTAACCGATTTTCACCAGGCGGCCGGGCGCGCCGGACGTTTGGGTTCGGGTGACGATTTCGGGCGGGCGGTAATGATGGCCTCGACCCCGTATGAACATGAGATCCTCTGGGACCGATATGTATATTCTCAAAACGAACTTTCCGAATCGAGGCCGGAAGCGCGTAGATTTTTAGATTTGCTTTTCCGTCTTATCGTTTGCGGCGCGGTCAATTCCGAAACGCGAGCAATCTCAATCGTCTCCGAGATGTACTGTTTCAGGAATCCTGAAAATCACGATATTATTAGGGACCTCGTTTCCTCTTCCACAGAGTACCTGGAAAAGGAGGGTTTGTTAGTTGTCGAAAAGTCAGGGTATTTTAGGGTGACCCTTTTCGGTGAATCATCCTGCTCCACCGGCCTGTCGGTTAAATCCTGTGTCAGGATCGGGGAAGCTATAAGAGATAGCGAGTTTTGCGATCCTCAAGAGGCGTTGTTTTTCGCCCTGGAGTCCGAGGAATGGACCGAGCAAGGGGGGTATTATTCGCGAATAAATATTTCGGCCGAGGAGCTATTTAGAAAACTCGGCTATCATACCGATGGCCTGATCGAACGATCCGAGTATTTGAACGCGAATCTTCGCCGTGTGAAATCGAAACGTGTCGCCATGAAATTTACGGCTTGGCTGTTTGCCCTGGAGTGGATTTCCGGCGCTCCGACCCGCGATCTCGAGAAGCTATTTATAAGGGGTTCAGGCGGGCTTAAACATGACGCGGATACCCTTTCGTGGATTCTCAACGGCATCGAGAAAATCGTTCGATGTTTGAAATCGGGTTGGCCTCCTGATAAGATCGATGAACTCTCGACGCTATCGTTACAATTGAAATACGGGGTCGCTACGCCGATGATTCCGCTGGCAAAAAAGTTAGAAATAGACCGTGAGTTTATCCGGCGGCTTTACGATTTCGGGATTAAGACCGAAAACGATCTTTACCAGGTTGATTGTCAAACGTTTCAAGGAATTTTACCTCGCTCTGTAATCGCCGGAATTGTTGAAAAGATCGGTCAAAAATCGTCGGAAAAATCATCGCCTGGAAATAAATCAGTATCGGATTATATCCTGTTTACCGGCGTGACGGAAAAACGTCTGAAACAAATAATCGTATTCGGTAGATCGATTTTTCTTCAGCCGAAACTGTATTCGTATCTTCAGAAGCTCTGGTGGGCTTATAAATCGGGTAAACAGTGGGTTTATAAGGATAGCCTCGAACCTGGCTTCAATCAGTCTAAGTATATTTTTAAATTAAAACGATCATTGGGGAAGTATAGCGGTGAGATAGAGATAGTATCCGATGGGGCCGGTTCTTATCGGCTTATATTATCTGAAAGCGAAGATGCGGCCGATATTGTTTCCGATAACCAGCAGATCGGCGTAAATGGCCGGTGAGGCGGTGATGATGGCGCCAAGGTTGTAGCGCCAGATCTGTTCCCCGGTATCGGTGTCGAGAGCGTAAAGATAGCTGTCATAGCATCCGAAATAAACTCTTCCGTTAGCGACCGCGGGGGAGGAGTAGATAAATCCCTCGGTTTTAAAAGACCATACGTTTTCGCCCGTTTCTGCGTTAAGGCAATACAGGGTTGAGTCGGTGGAACCGCAGAAAAGGCTGTTTTCATGGATCGCGGGGGAGCTGAACATCGCGCCGTCAGTATCGAATTCCCAGATTTTCTCGCCGGTAAACCGGTTCAAAGAATAGATCTTGCCGTTATTGCTCCCGAAATAAACGCGGTCGTTTTCCAATGCCGGGGTGCCGCTGATATCCCCGCCAGCCTCGAAATTCCAGGTTAGATCCCGGGTTTCCATATCGATAGCGTAAAAAACCGAATCGCGTCCCCCGA
>JAZGHS010000089.1:0-11490 GCA_036481315.1 Candidatus Zixiibacteriota bacterium
ACGGCTTATCGGGTATTGAAGATCGAGAAGATGCAAGTTATTCTGGACAACAGGGGCAAAAGAATCGTTCTGGAAAACAAACGCGCTACCAGCGGCGAGAATTCTCCGGATAACTCGGAATATTCCAATACCGTGACTTATGGCAATTATAATTACTAACGGTGCTTGGCATCAGATTAGATTTATTTAAGGAGGAGATTTTGACTAAAGCGCCTGTGTGGGGAATGATATTACTGTTGGTCGCGGGTATAATAGCGGTTTCCCCGGGTTTAGTGTCCGGGCAGGTTTCGTCTGAAAGCGGGAATTTGCCGGATGAGTTGAAGATCGGGTTGGCAAAAACGGTAACATTAGACGCGGATGACGCGTTTTTACCGTCGATTTTAAGCATCCTGGCCGAGAAATCCGGATTCAATATAGTGACAGGACCGGGTGTCAATACAAAAGAGAGGATTTCGGTTCATCTTAAAGATACCCCCATTAACGAGGCGATCAATCTGGTCGTCAGGGCCGCCGGCTTGTCTTATGAAGTAGTGGGAAATTCCTTTCTGGTAGCCGAGGCCGATGCTCTCGAAAAGGAAATCGGAGTCGAGGCTCATGTCATAGACCTCCAATATGCGGTTGCCGCCGAGGTCAAGGAATTACTTAAGGATCTCACTGAAAAAATTCAGATAGATACGTCGGGTAACAGGATACTCATTTTGGCAAGTCCCAAAGTTATATCCGAAATCAAGAGTATTGTCGCGAGCATAGATAAACCCGCACCGCAGATTCTCCTCGAGGCCAAACTGATAGAGGTGTCTACCGACGATCTCGATGAGCTTGGTATCGATTGGGGCAGACTCTCGCATCTGACAACCATACTTGCCGAATCGCCGTTGGTTAAGGACGACCAGGGGAGAACAGATGGATCGTCGCGGGCTCCCGATCAGAACGATTTTGGGGGACAGCTTCCCGATCTCGATGCACTTCCCTTGCAATACGGTTTTGAGAAGGTCGAGGGATTTGATAATATTTTCCAGTTTTCACGTCAGTTGAATGCCTTTGATATCACCCTTGATTTTCTCATCAAGCGCAATAAGGCGAGGGTTCTCGCTCACGCGCAATTGACCACGATGAATAATCGCGAGGCGACGATCCTGATAGGCGAAACATTGAAATTTGCCGTTTCCTCCAGGGAGAATGCTATCGTGATAACCGATTCGGTCGGTATACAAATGCATATTACACCGACGATTAATTCCGATGGTTATATTACCGTTAAGGTTAATCCAGAGGTATCATCGATAGTCGAACTCGTTCAGGGGTTGTATCCCCGCAAGAAAATCAGAACTGCTAAAACGACGGTGTTAGTTAAGGATGGTCAGCAGATATTCATAGGCGGTCTTCTTGCCATAGATGACGTTGATGTCGAATACAAAATGCCGATTCTTTCGAATATTCCTATAATAGGAAAACTGTTTACTCATAGCTATAAAGCGACCAAGAAAACGGATCTCCTTATAGAGATAACGCCGAGAATTGTCAGAACTGACGTAAGTTATTCCGATGCGGCCAATATAACCAGCCAGGGTAATAAGATCTTGCAAGAAGGTGTATTGACCGATTTCAAAAGCCTTGATTCCGAAATAAAAGAGATGGAAAATGCCAAATCGGATATCGAAAGGATTAAGAAAATGCAGGAGGAGGCTACCACGCCTCTAGAGGAAAGACTAAAGGAAAAAGGATATTAGAAAATACTTTCAACTCCATATCAGGAGGATCCTATAATGGAGAAAAAAATTAAATCGGCGGTGATCGGTACATTAATCTTGTTTTTAGTGATCGCCGCGGCTCTGGTTTCATGTGACAGGAGGCATGGAATCGACTCGGGTGCTCTCCAGATAGCTAATGTGGATGACGTCATCGTCTCCTTGAGTCCCACGCAGATATTTTTACCTTCGCCCGACGCCGTAGATTCGGTACTTGTAGTTATCGCGGTATTGAATTCGGAGGGTGTAGGCATGCCCTCGGTACCGGTAAGTGTAACCCGTTCTCCGGCTATAGGGTATCTGGTTCAACCGGATTCCACAGACGAGCAAGGCTATACAACGGCCATATTCCGCGCCGAACCGGGCGTTTACGGAACGGTGAACATAAATATTTCCGCGGGAAATAAATCAAAAGAGAAGACTCTTTACATTTCGGGGCCGTCCGAGTATACAATGAATCTTAATTATAGCCCCGAAGTCGCCAAGTTGATCGACCATGATGGGGACCCGTACGAGATTACTGCTACCCTGGTTGATACCACTCAGAGGGGCGTAACCGGCCAGGCGGTTACGTTTTCAGTCTTGAATCGGGTTGGAAGAGTATCATACGAGGATACGACTATTACCGTCCCTTACACCAACAGTCAGGGGCAAGTAATCGCGTTGTTTTACAATACTCAGCAAGATGAGTTAAACAACCCTGATTCGGCGATAATACAGGCGGTAACTTCGTCTCTATCGGATCCCGATAATCCTATCGTGGCTACGGTCGTAATCCCCCTTGTACCGGTGGATAATTCGCTTACCATGGAAGCGATCCCAACGGTGGTATTCGGGGACGGTGCGGATTCGACGGTTATTCGAGTGTCGTTACGGGATACTTACTCTCATGGTATCGCTTATGATACAATTTCATTTTTCAACCCGGGCATAGACGGCGATTATAATTCTATCGCGGTAACCGGCGGAAACGGTATCGCGACCGTATCCTTCACGCCGTACCCGGAGCGTCTGGGAGCCACTGAAATAGTCGCCACTTATCGTGGGGGAACGATTCATGAGGCGATCGATACGGTATCGGTAACTATTCTCCCCATCAGAGCCATAAGTTTCGTGACCGTCTCGCTTCAAAAACAAAATATAACCGCTAACGGTGTGGATTCATCGTCTATATTCATTACGGTGCAGGATTCTACAGGGGGATTGATCGCAGACGGTACTTCGATTTATCTCGAACATACCGGAACGGGTTACCTGTCGCCAACCGTCGTGCAGACGATTGACGGTCAATCTGTTTCGACCATCAGAGCGCCAGCGAATATTGTCAGCGGGCCGAAGGTTGATTCCATATTTGTCTGGGGATTGTCCAGCGATTCAACCGCAGTCGGTGATACCGTTGTGGTTACCTATATTCCCGGGCTCGTAAACGAACTTCAATTCGTCAGGCCCGAGTCGACAATCGTATTGATCGCCGGTTCGGGAATGTTCGATACGCTTCAGGTTGCCGCTGTGGATATTAACGGTAACCCTGTGGCGAACGGGACGCAGGTCAGGTTCATTAATCAACTGCCGTCATCTTCGATAAACCCGCCATCGTCACCTACCTTCGACGGAATAGCTACAGCCATATATCTCGTTGGATCTGAGACGGGCGATGACAATGTGAGGGCTTTTGTTCCGGATCCTGAGGAACCGAGTGACACAATATGGTCGGTTCAACCGGTTGTATTCCGATGTTTATCGGCGGAAGCGACCACGCTGGTCTTAACGTCCAGCCAGGACAATATCGAGGTCGGCGGAGCGTCATGCCAGATTATCGCAACTTTAGAGGACGCTTTCGGCAATCCTCTATCAGAGGGATATGTAGTCGCTTTCGAAATCAAGTCGGCAAACGGAGGTCAATACAGTCCCGACGAATGGCCGTCATTCGACACGGAGTGGGGTGTTCATCACGATACAATCGAAACCAATATCAACGGCCGGGCTGTGCTCCAAATATACTCGGGTGTTGTAGCCGGGGCTGTTTCAATAGAGGCTTGCACCATACCGCTTCCCCCGGATTCTCTTTATGTGTGCGATGAAAAATCGTTGATTACTATTTCTTCCGGGCCTCCCGCCTTTGTAAGCGTTTCGCCTACCCCGGTGGGGGAAGCCAATAATCCGGATAACCCGGAAAGATATGTCCAGGTCGGAGCGGGTGTATGGGACATATATGCCAACCCTGTCGAATATGGTACCGCGGTTTACTTTACGCTTATCCCCAACGATGTAGCGGAAATCGAGGGTAATTCGTACACCGGAGGATCCAGACCCTATCATGCCGATTCTGTCGGTGGTTGGGCCTTTTCGAGGATCATTTACGGTTGTTACGGTACTTTCGATACGCTTCAAGTGGTAGCGTCCTCCGCGGGCGAGAACGGTCCTGTGGCCGATACGTCAGCCCCCTTCGCTTTACCGGCGTATAATCCGAGCATATTCATAACGGCGAATCCCGGGAATCTTCGTTGCAGCGGTCCGGGGAGTTTCAACTGCGACCAATCCGATATAACGGCGTTATTAACTGACGGCGGCGGATGCGCGGTCAGATTCGGTAGAATTAATTTCGGTGCGCTTGTGGCCGGTGCCATTATCGGGCCCACCGAGGTTATTACGGATGAGTTTGGGATCGCCGAGACGGAATACGAAATATGCGGCGACGAGATTCCGACGCCTCCCGACGGCGTTCCACGGATTGAAACTATGGTTAGAGCTACCCTGTTCGGTTATCCCGATGTCGAGGCTGTGGTAGATCTTGTTTGTACACGTCCTCAATAGCGGTTTTACTGGAGAAATTTAATGGAGAAACTTGGTGAGGTACTTTTAAGAGAGAATCTGATAACTGAAGATAAACTCAAGAAAGGGTTAGATAAACAAAGTGAAAATGGCAAGAGGTTAGGCGAGATTTTGCTGACTGAAGGCCTTATAGGTGACGAGGAACTCGCTGTCGGCCTTTCCAAACAGCTCGGGATCAAACATATCACTGCCGAGCATTTGCTGAAGGTCGATAAGGAAGCGTTGGAGTTTGTTCCCGAGTTTTTCGCCCGAGAATATCATTGTATCGCTTTCGGCAGGGAGGACGACCAGCTTCACGTGGTAATGATCGATCCCGAGGATATTGTGGTAATCGATAACCTTCAGAAAATCACAGCGATGCAGATTATAGTCAATATCGGCGCGTTAAATGTAATCGACGAGGCTATAGAGAGACATTATAAAGAGCTTCGGGCTACCGGCGAGGTGTCCGAGGCTCTTTCGGGAATGGATTTCATAGTTTCGGCCGACGGCAAAGATATAGACGATATCGATGTTAACCAGTTGAAGAGGGAGCTTGATGAGGCTCCCATTGTCAAACTGGTAAACTTGATTATATCGGACGCGATAAAAAGCAGGGCGACCGATATTCATATCGAGCCGCTTTTCGACGCTTTACTGGTTCGTTATCGTGTCGACGGCGCGTTGCAGGAGGTCATGACCGCCCCGGCGAAATCGGCCATGGGAATTATATCCAGAATCAAGATCATGGCCAACCTCAATATCGCCGAACGAAGACTTCCCCAGGACGGACGTATTTCCATCAAGACTCCGGATAAAGAGGTTGACGTTCGCGTATCGGTATTGCCCACCGTTCGAGGTGAGAAGGTAGTATTAAGGCTTCTGGATAAAAAGGGTTTTGATTTTACCCTGACCAACCTCGGATTCGATAATGATATGCTCGAGATTTTCCGCAAGTGGATCAACATGCCGTACGGTATGATTATCGTATCCGGTCCTACCGGATGCGGTAAGTCGACCACCTTGCACGGTGCTTTGAAGGAGATTCAGAACGAGGAGGATAATATCGTAACGGTGGAGGACCCGGTTGAATATCAGATCGACAAGATCAACCAGGTAGCCACCAACGACTCCATCGGCTTGACGTTTGGTTCGACTTTGCGTACTATATTGAGACAGGATCCCGACAAGGTGCTGATCGGGGAGATTCGCGATAAAGAGACCGCGGATATCGCCATAAAATTCTCCCTTACCGGGCATCTGGTGTTTACTACCCTGCACGCCAACGATTCTCCATCGACTATTACCAGGCTTTTGGATATAGGCGTGCCGAATTACCTTACCGGTTCTGTCACCAACCTGGTAATGGCTCAGAGATTGGTCAGAACCATATGCGGCGGCTGTAAGGAGGAATACAGGCCCTCCGCTGAGGAGTTAAGGAGCCTCAAGATGGATCCTGACAAGAATAAGGATGTCACTTTTTACAAGGGCGTGGGATGTGTCCGATGCCGAAATACGGGGTTTTTCGGACGTACTGCCCTATTCGAGCTTCTCGAAATGAAGATGCCTATAAGAAAAGTCATTTTCGAGGGTGGCAACGAGGACGACCTTCGAAAAGAAGCGATGAAACACGGATTGGTTACGTTAAGAGAAGCCGGGATTCGTAAAGTCCTGGCTGGAACAGTTTCAGCGTTGGAAGTAATCAGTAAGACCATAGACGAGGATTAGCGGCGATCGGGTTTAATCCCTGATAGACATAAAGGAAGATAGATGGCGAGTTTTGCTTACGTAGTTAAGGACCAAAAAGGGAACAAACATGAGGGAACGATTTCCGCTAAATCTCTCGACGAGGCTTTAAAGAAGCTGAGAGAATCGGGGCAAACTGTTATCTCGATTGTCGATGCATTAAAGCAAGCAAAAAGCAAGTCCAGCGGGTTATTGAACGAAATCGCTCTTTATATTCACAAGAAAAAGACATCGGTACCTTTAAACACCCAGGTGTTTTTCACCCGTCAGCTTGCGACAATGATCTCCGCTGGCCTGACTGTTGAGAAATCGTTGAATAATCTATTATATGAAGAAACCCAGAAGAAATTCAAAAAAGTCGTCGCCCAGCTTTTAAACGACGTTAAAAAAGGATTCGCTTTATCCGATGCCCTCGACAGGCATCCCGGAGTATTCTCGCCTTTATATGTGGCTCTTGTTCGTTCGGGAGAAGTATCCGGAGCGCTTCATACCGTTCTGGAAGAACTGGCAGATTACCTGGAATTTCTTCAAGATACCAGGAGGAAAATAATCTCGGCATTGGCCTATCCGGTTCTGGTGATTGTTATGCTGACTCTCGTTACCTCGGTATTGATGATTTACGTGGTACCGCAGTTTCAGGAGGTTTATAGTCGTTTCGGCGCCGAGCTTCCTCTGCCAACTCAGATGCTTATCAAGGTGGCCGATATCATAGGAGCGAACTTTTTGATGACGCTGATCGGCGTTATAGCCTGTCTCTCGTTTTTAAGGGTTTCCACCCTGACCGGAACGGGAAGACAGGTTATCGATCGAATAAAGCTCAACATACCGTTGTACAAGAATATTCTGGTTAATTCACTTATGAGCAAATTCTGTCGCACTTTCGGTATGCTCCTAAGCGCGGGTGTCCCTGTAGTAGACTCGTTGAACCTGGTTTATAGGGTGATGGACAATGTCTATTATAAAACCGCCGTACGCCAGTCTACCCGATTAATTCGCGATGGTTATTCGATCGCGGCTTCCATGAAAAAGACGGAAGCTTTCCCTAATACCCTGCTTTCTCTGGCCGCTACGGGGGAGGAAACAGGTGAGATGGATAAGATGCTGGGAAAAGCCGCGATATTTTACGATAAACAGCTCGAAGCGGTAATTATGAGGATGACCTCGTTGATCGAACCATTGCTGATTCTCTTGATCGGTATTGTTATCGGGACGATTATAGTCGTGATTTATCTGCCCTTCTTCCGGATGGGATTCGCGTTCAGAAAAGGTCTGAGCTAATATCCCGAAAATATCAAAGCCGCCGTTTCTTTTTTTGAAACGGTGGCTTTTTTTATGAGGCGATAATGGAGTTTAATCCGCTGAAATCGCGGTCGATATTCGATAGCGAAAAACACGATCGTTTGGAAAAAATATTCTCCAGGGACGCTTTATCGCAGAGACTCCGTTTCCTCTCCTGCGTATCCTGTTTGCAAGCTCTCGGTGATTCCGATGAGTTGATCTCTATCTTAAAACTTGCGATTGAGAATTCCGGGGATCTCGGGGATATTTACGAGGTTTTGCTACAGGGATATCTCTTTTGCGGTTACCCGAGGGCGATCGAATCTTTTTTCAGCCTTCAGGAAGCGTTATCATCCATCGACGATCTCGATCCCGGGAATTATACTCCCCGTCATTTTGAACCATCGGAGAGTCTTTTAGAGCGCGGGATAGAGACTCATCGGACAGTTCACGGTACGAATTTTGAGAAAATGAGAAATAAAATTAGTGCGCTTTGCCCTGATTTGGGCTATTTAATGATTGCCGAAGGGTACGGGCATATCCTGTCCCGTGGGGATCTGGAACTCAAGGCCCGTGAACTGGCGGTTGTATCGTCGATAACAGCTATCGACTCAGACCGTCAACTGAATTCGCATATTAGGGGATGCCGGAATGTCGGGTGCGAGGATATCGAGATATATGAGTCGATTTTTACCGGGCTGTTGTGGTTGCCGGCCGAAAGGGTGGAGGGTTCTCTCGAGGTCTGGTCCAAAATCACCGGGAGCGTCTTATCAGAATCTACCGACGATTATAAAAAGTAAAACGTATAAGAATTTATGAAGAAGGCTCTTAGAATACCGGTTTATATCTTTGCCGTTTTGGCGCTTTTGGTGTTTACGATTATCTATCTTTTTATGTTTACGACATTACCAGAAAGAGAACTTAATAGCTGGATAAGTTATAAGGCCGAGCGAGCAAGCGGTTACAATTTTAGTTTCGAGAGGATGAACCGGGATTTCTGGAACCACCTCGTTCTCGACGGCGTTCGGATCGCCCCCGTGGAAGTGGATAATGGTCCCTCTATCGCGATAAATAAGGTCGAACTGAAATACGATATTTCAGGGTTAACAAAAGGTAACTATCTGTTTGATATTATCGAGGCCGATTCTATTCGGATTATTTTGCCGCCGGTATCCGGGGGATCCGAGGATAAGCCATCGAGTTCGCCGGTAATGTCTGTCGCTGTTTCCGCGGAGAAAATCCTGATCAACTCCCTTGACATACGACTGGCAAACGGAGAAGATATTCTTGTCGATTCGGTTTACTTAACCGCGACTACCGGAGATGACGGTATCGATATCGAGTGTCGGAATCTGGTGGCTCGCTGGCCCGCGAGAGATATCGAGGTTAAAAGGCTAATAGGGAAAATCTCGTCATTAGAAGACGGTTTCAGGCTGGAGAGTTTACATCTTGTAACGGGCAGGTCGAATCTTTTTATTGCCGGAACGGTGGGATCATCGTTTACGACCGGCCTTGATCTGTCTATCGGAGTCGAGCCAATAGACTTAGACGATATCAGGAATCTTACCGGCGTAAAGATTAACGGTCGGCTTGACGGGGTGATCGGCATTCGCGGCAATATTGCTGATTTCGGTGGTGACGTTTCCGTTGACGGGACTTTCATGAAACGTCCTTTCGAGGAGATGAGCTTTTCTTACCAGTACGAGAATAAGAATTTGACTTTCGAGTCAATCGACGGCAAAGTATTCCACGCTGGATTTAAGGGATCGGGTAAAATCGATTTCGGTGTTCGCCCGGAGCAATACGTATATGCCGGATATGTGGAGCACCTTGATCTTCGCGAGGTTGCCCCTGACCTCTTAACCGATTTTACGGGCGCTGTGGAGTTGACTGGTCAATCGTTCGGAGCGGATCATTTTCACATGCGGGCCAAATGCGATTTCGATTCGGTCAGAGTCGAGAGCTACTTTTTTCATGAGGCGATCGGGACAGTGGAATTCGATCTGAAAAGAATCAGTTTTCTTCCCGATTTCAACGCGCGATACAAAAATACCTATCTTGACGTAACCGGATCGCTGGAATATAAAGGAGAGATCGATCTGAACGGAACCGCCAGATTCGAGGATCTCACCGATTTTACCGATCAGATATTTTTACGAAAACTCGGAGGCAGAGGCAACGCGGCGTTCGATCTTTCCGGCCCCACCCGCGATTTTTCGGCGGACGCTTATTTCGATTCCGATTCCTGCTGGACCTACGGGCTCGAGACCGAGGCGATACATATCGACGCAAGCTTGAAATCGTTTATAAGTCATCGTGTCGGTCTGGTCTCCGGGTCCTGGAGTGGTGGAGAGCTATATTCGGTTCCTACCGATTCCGGTTTTTTCGAAACCAGCGTATCCGGAGAAATGGTGTTTTTGGATTCAGTAAGGATTTTCGGGCTCGACGGGGGGTTGCGGTTTAACGGTACATACGACGGCACCCAGGTTCCTCCGGAATTTACCGCCGATACTTTATTCGGCGAGATCTTCGGGAATCGATTCTCGTCGAAAGAACCTATCAGGGCAAAAGTATACGAGAGGGAGGCAGCAATTGAGAGTCTCACGCTGGGTTATAAATCGGGCGTTCTGGATTTGAAGGGGATCGTGACTTACGATCTCGACATGAATCTGGATTTTACCGTAAGAGATTTTCAGATAAAGCCTATCCTCAAACAGATCTATCCAAAAAAAGAGGTGAGAGGCACATGGTCGGGATCGGCGGTAATAACGGGCAATTTCGATGATCCCGAGATCGAGTTCTCTTTCGACCTCGATAGCTTAACTGTTGATAATATCCATCTCGGTACTCTTGTATCCAGGGCGGAATATGAAGGAGGATACCTTTACACCGACTCAACGGAATTATCGTCGGAATACGGAACCTATAAGTTTTCCGGACGGCTTCCGATGGATCTATCTTTCGCCGAAGTAGAGAATAGACTCCCCGACGAGCCGATCGATTTGAAATTGAAGACCACAGGCAAAAGGCTGCAACTGGCGGAGATCTTTATCGACGCGGTGGAGAGGTATAATACCGATTTTGAATTCGAGCTGGGGCTTACTGGAACTTATAGCGAACCGTCGTTGTTCGGTTCCGGGAAATTAACCGATGGAGAGCTAAAATCACAATATATGGTTAATCCTATCACCGGGATTTACGGCGAAGTAAGGATGGAAAACGAGATGGTTTACATCGATAGCGTCTCGGCTTCGGTAGCGCCCCTCAAACAGTATCGGGGAAAATCCTTCTGGGGTTTATTTACGGATTCAAATGGAAAAGAGAAACCGGTTATAACCGCCTCGGGTACAATTACCCTGATGGGGCTCAATAATTTTCTTTACGATTTGACTGTAAAGGGCAGCAATGTAGAATTTTGGGCCGACGCCTACGACGTTACCGGTATCGCCGGTTTCGATCTGAAGGTCGAGGGTGAGACGCCGCCGACAGTAAGAGGAGGTATAACGTTGTCGAGGCTTGATATCAAGGACGAATTCGAAAATTTCGTGGGTCTCGATTATGATCCGTCAATCGCGGCGGTGGAAGATTCCACCATGTGGGATCTCGATCTGAACGTGACGGCGCTGAATAATATATGGATAAAAAATTTAGACGTCGACGGTGAGTTTAAGGCCGATATAAGGGTTCAGAGACATGTGGGAATCATCGGGGCGCTCGGTACTTTAGAGGCGATCAGAGGGACATATAACGTTATCGGGGAAAAACCAAGATTTCAAACAGGAACTATCACCTACCCCGATTTCGCCACGGTCGATCCGGAGATCGATTTTATAGTGGTTAAACGTATTCGTCCGCTACAAGCCGATGGCGGAGAGACGTCGTCGGAACCGTTCGACATGGAACTTCA
>JAZGHS010000090.1:0-28268 GCA_036481315.1 Candidatus Zixiibacteriota bacterium
TTGCCAAAACCAAATTGCGCCATTAGATTACCCCGCTGTAAGGTTATGCAGATTACGGTTTTCAAATCGAAGATTCACCGGGCCACTATCACCGGCGCCGATCTCAATTACGAGGGCTCGATATCGATCGACAGGGATCTCCTTGATACGGTCGGGATAATGGTCTACGAGCGGGTACAGGTGGTTAACCTCAATAACGGCAACCGTTTCGAGACTTACGTGATCGAGGGTAAACGGGGCTCCGGGGCGATCGAGCTCAACGGTCCCGCCGCCCGCTTGGGGCAACCCGACGATCAGGTCATTATAATAAGCTATGCCGCCATGACCCCCGAGGAAGCCGAAAGTCATGTGCCGAAAATAGTACTGGTCGACTCCGATAACAGGCCGGTTTGACAGATTTTTTCGATCGCGTCTGTTAATTCTCGTATAAATAGGAGTATGAAAATTGGAAAATAGAACTGCCGGGATAGCTCTTATCCTGGCCGCCGGTAAGGGAAAACGGATGAAATCCGATCTTCCCAAGGCGCTTCATAAGCTCGACAACAGGTATATTGTAGACCATGTAATCGAGTCCGCCCGAATAGCCGGGATTGATCGTCAGATACTAATAATCGGTCATCAGGCAAATATGATCAGGGAGGCGCTTACCGACAGAGGTGTGGAGTTCGCCGAGCAAAAAGAACAGCTTGGCACCGGGCACGCGGTTATGATCGCCAAACCGATGCTTGAACAGTTCGACGGCGACCTTGTCGTGCTTCTCGGCGATATGCCTTTGGTCAAACCGGAGACCATCGATAGCCTGATAAGGAATCGTCGCCAATTAGGCGCCGCCGCTGTGGTATTAACCGCTGTTCTCGACGATCCGGGATCATACGGCAGGATCGTTCGGGACGACGAGGGATTCATTAAGGCTATAGTGGAGTACAGAGATGCCGATGATAAAATAAGGGAGATAAAAGAGGTAAACACCGGAGCCTTTTGTTTCGACTGGAAGAAACTTCGACCTGTTCTGGGGCGCCTAACCGACAATAACGATCAAAAAGAGTATTATCTAACCGATACAATAGCGATAATGGTAAACGATGGCGATAAGATCGGCGCGCAAATCGTCTCCGATCCGTCGGAGGGATTCGGGATAAATTCGTTCGAGCAGCTTGCGATAGTAGAAAAGATCCTAAAAAATGGAACCGATTAAGCCGATTTCAGGTATAATAAATAGGATTGACAGATGGTCGCTTTAGAGGTATAATTTCAAACGGAGAGCAAATGAGAAAACTAATCACGATCTTATTAATATCGATTCCCGTTTTAGCTTTGGCGCAGAGCATACCTCCACCGAACGCGGATTCTTATGTTAAAAAAGGCACCTATTCCATTTTCGATCCATCCAGGTTATCTATGAATCAAAGTTATTCGTTGAGCTATTACAGCGGCGGGGGAAATAGCGGAAGTATAGGTTATTATATGAATTCACTGGAATACAGGTTTTCGTCACCTTTGAAAATCAGGGTCGACCTGGGATATCTTCACAGCCCAACGGGCCTGTTTTCCCGTAATTCGACCGTGAATAATTCCGGAATGTTCGTGCCGGGTATCTCTATCGACTGGAAACCCACCGAGAATTTCAACTTCCGATTAGACTACCATCATGTTCCGGTTGACTATTACCGCGGATATGGAACAAACTCATTTTTTCAGGAGGATTACCGTTAAATAAACGGATCGGCCTTCGAGGCGCTCCTCGGCTCCACCCTTTCTAACGCATGAAAAAGCATAAACGCTTAAACAGCGGATCAAGTAAATTAACAAATCTGATTTCTCTTTCCGGCTTGGGTTTTTCCGGGTGGGCAATATTGATTCTATCGGTGGCAATATTGACCTTGGTCGGATCGATGATCATAAGCCCGAAAAGATCCTTCCGGGTCGATACCTCTTCGGATACGGTTACCGTACAGGTGCTCAACGGTTGCGGGGTAAAAGGGGCGGCGGAATCGATGGCCAACGCTTTATTGCCGGGTGACGGTTCGTTGTTGTATGACGTGATAGAGAAGGCCGACGCCGAATTGGGCGCATTTGAGAAAACATTGGTTGTAGATCGACGGGGATCGTCGATCTCGCCTGGCGAACTATCGGAAAAGGCGGTAATGGTTGCCGGGCGGCTGGGAATTAAAAAGGATGATATTGTATTGCTTACGCTGGAGGACAACATACTCGATATCGATGTTACGGTGATAGCCGGTATCGATTACGTGGCGTATGTAGAGAAGCTGAACAGAACCAGGGAGGAACAGCTATAGTTGACTTCTAAAAGTTTAGCTCTGGCCGCGGGGAAATACGCGTTAAGCAATAACGGATTTGACATCAAAATACTCGATCTGCGAAAATGTTCCGATGTAGCGGACTACTTTGTGATCTGCTCGGGTTCGGTGGATGTTCATGTGAAGGCCGTGGCCGACACTATTGTAGATAAATTAAAAGAACGAGGCATTTCCGTCTGGCATAAGGAGGGGACGAAAGCTTTGCAATGGGTACTTCTCGATTACGTAAACGTAGTTGTGCATATTTTCCAACCGGAGGTACGCGACAGATTCGCGCTTGAGAAACTCTGGGGCGACGCGCCGGTCACTACGGTTGAATAATCGCGCGAACCGCGACTAAATATCCCCATTAAGAGGCCGAAACAAATAACAGATTCCGTTCTACCGATTCAAGATTCAATTCGGAGAAATAACATGCAAGGTGTAATATGAAACGAGATGAGAAAGAAATGGATATAGTTGACTTAAAATCCAAAACAATCGCCGAACTGACCGATCTTGCCGAAGACCTCGAAATTCCGGGGGTCTCAGGATTACGAAAATCCGATCTGATTTTTAAAATTCTGGAAGGTAAGACCGAGCAGGACGGTCTGATTTTCGCCGAGGGTGTGCTCGAGGTCCTTCCCGAGGGTTACGGTTTCTTGCGAAGCTCCGCCTTCAATTACCTTCCCAGTCCCGATGACATCTATGTAAGCCCCTCGCAGATCAAAAGGTTTGATTTGCGTATCGGCGACACGGTCTCGGGGCAGGTACGTCCTCCCAAAGAGAGCGAGCGTTATTTCGCCCTCCTAAAAATCGAGGCGGTCAATTTCGAAAACCCCGAGATCGCCAAACACAAGATCATTTTTGACAATTTAACGCCCCTGTATCCTGAGGAGAAAATCAAGTTAGAGCACGACCCTAAGGACGTCTGTACCAGGATTATGGATCTTCTATCGCCCCTCGGACGCGGCCAGAGAGCGCTGATTACGTCGCCCCCGAAAGCGGGCAAGACTATCCTGCTTCAAAAAATCGCTAACGCTATCACCATCAACCATCCGGAAATCACGCTTATTGTGCTTCTTATCGACGAGCGTCCGGAAGAAGTAACCGATATGAAAAGGTCGGTCAATGCCGAGGTGGTATCCTCTACGTTCGACGAACCCGCGGACAGGCATGTCGCGGTAGCCGAAATGGTTATCAGCAAAGCCAAAAGATTGATAGAGCATAAAACCCACGTGGTTATTCTGCTTGACTCGATCACCCGTCTGGCCCGCGCTTATAACGCGGTTGTCCCGCATTCCGGCAAAATTCTTTCCGGCGGCGTCGATTCCAACGCTCTGCAAAAACCGAAACGGTTTTTCGGGGCGGCCAGGTGTGTCGAGGAGGGCGGTTCGCTGACCATTATAGCTACGGCACTGATCGAAACCGGCTCTCGCATGGACGACGTAATTTTCGAGGAGTTCAAAGGCACTGGCAATATGGAAATCGTGCTCGATCGCAGGCTTGCCGACAGACGTATATTCCCGGCTATGGATATCAACCGCTCGGGAACCAGGAAAGAGGAGCTCTTATTAGGTGAGGAAGAACTAAAACGGATCTGGATTATGCGGAAATTCTTAAGCGAAATGAATCCTGTAGAGGCTATGGAATTCCTACTTGAGCGGATCATGAAAACCAAAACCAACGCTAAGTTTCTGGAGAGTATGAGCGGCTGAGCTCAGGGTATTTTAACATCCCCTTTTTAATAATACCCACCTGCATTGCTATATAACGATTTTCGCGTTTTTAACCTTTACAAACGGTTTTTTGGCCTTATATTTTAGCGGCTGCGAATTGTTAGTTTCGCTACGACGCACTACATCCTTTATCGCGCGGCCGGAGCTATTCGGGGAGTTTGGATGAGTAAACCTCTTTTTGAAAAGTTCGCCGATGATTTCGCGGCCTCGAGGCCCGAATATCCTGAGGAGATAAAAAGGAGTCTCTTCAGCCTGTTTTCAATTAAAAACGGGTCGGTTATCGCCGATATCGCCTGCGGGTCAGGTCTTTTCACGCAGTCGTTATCCTGCAAGGATCGAAACAGAACGGTCATAGGCGTTGATCATTCCATGCCGCTTTTAAGGGCAGGTATGAGGTTTTTCGGCAATTATTGTTTCGAGCCGTTATGCGCCACGGGCGAGTCATTATCCTTTAATTCGGGTTCTTTCGACCTGGTCACGGTGGCCCAGGGGTTTCACTGGATGAATCGGCAGAAATCGTTATCTGAAATCAGCAGGATTCTAAAGCCCGGCGGCGGAATCGCCCTTATCTGGTATCGACGATCCACGCTAACCTCGCCTCATCAGGAATTCATCGAGAAACTCACCTATCAATATAACCCCAACTACGATCCTAAGTTTATGGATGCCGATTATGTGGGGATGCTCGTGAAAAACGGCGGATATACCGATATCGGCCAGAAACGCTTTTATGGCTCCAAAACCTACGATCTGCCTACATATATCCGATGGCAGAGATCCAAATCGTTTATCGGTGACGCTATGGACGAGAATATGCTCGAGGAATTCCTGCAGAAGGTCGAAACAGCGATGCAGCAGTATTTCCCCGACGGTATCATTACCGAGGATTTCAAATACGATTTAATCTACGGCCGCAAAAAATAATCGTTCATCTGAAGTTACCAATTATCCATATAATTAGCCGTATATAGCCCAGTTCCTTGACAAACAGCGGCTCGAGGGATAATATAGACAGGTTATTTTAAAGAAAGGTGTTTGATGGCCACGGCGTTCTGGGCAAACTTGATCGATTTTTATCAGCCCCCCAACTGCGATCGCTCCACCCTGGAGAAAATCGTGCAACAGAGCTATTTACCGTTGCTCAGGGTTTACGAGCAAAACCCCAAGGCGGGATTTACCATGAATCTCCCCGGATCCACAATCGATCTATTGATCAGAACCGGTTTCGGGAACGTTATTAAGAAAATCGTACAGCTTGCCGAGCTGGGGCAGATCGATTTTACCATGACCCTCAAATATCAGTCGATAATTCCCCTGTCGGACGATGACGATATCGACCGGCAGATCGACGCTCATAATAAGATCTGCAAACGCTATTTCGGAATAAACTATAAGCCCCAGGGTTTGTATTCGCCGTTTCTGGCTTACTCGCCGAGGGTTGCCAAAACCGGCGCCAGGTTCGCGTTAAAATGGGTAGCTGTCGACGAGTATTCTATCAGATACAAAAACCAGGGCGGCGCCAATAACCTCTATATGGATAAATCCGCCGGGGGCATATTGTTAATGGGCTGCCGCAGAGAGGTTTCCGACCTTTTAGGCGGATCGTTCAGGGCGCCAAAAGTCCCGCGTTCCGCGGCGGAGTTCATGCAGATGTCGGCCAAAAAGATATCGTCCGACCGGTATTTCATTACCCGGCTCGACGCTCGCAATATCGGGTATGACAATCCGGGCCGTCACGGGTTTTTACGCTCCCTGTTGAAGGACAACAGGCTAAAACCGGTAACGGTTTCTCAGCTTCGGCGATTCATAAAGCGCAAGGATTTCGCCCGCGGTGTCGATGGTTCGATATACACGCCCGCTAACAACTCCAAAAAACGCAAGCCGTTCGCGCTCTGGGATAACCCGCAGAATCAGATCCAGCAGACCCTTCGGAAACTTTTCAAAATGGGATCGACCGAGGTTAAAAACGCGGGCTCCAAAGGCGATTCCCAGTATATCCGAGCCCGTGAAATGTACGATTCGGCATCGGCAGGGATTAACTGGAGCATGGCTTCATGTTCTCCGTGGTGGGATAAGAAATATCCTCAGCAGGCCGCCGACGATCTCGCTATCGCGATATTCGTTTTGTTGTCGTCGTCGCCGAAGGTCAAGGACCAGGCGATTAATTTGCGGATCGATCTTTATGAGCAGGTGGAGGCGTTCGAGAAATCAGGCGAGCACAAGAAACTGCAAAAATCGTATTTGAAAGCCAATAATATCCAGTATGATAAGTTTTTGAAATTTAGGTAGGTGACAGTGGGTGGCACACGTCTTCGTGTGCCCCTCTACGGGCAGACCGGGAGGTCTGCCGCTGGTAAAATTTGAGAATGAAGGGAATTTATTGTATTTTTTGGGCAAGTTTTTCTTTTAGGCGAGCAGTTAATACCTCTGGGGCAAATAACAGCCTATCCAAACGGCAGACTACATCATAATAGTAATTACCTTGAGAAATATACTTAGAAAGTACACTTTCTAATACTTCGCGCCGTTGAGTTTTAGCTAACAATACGAAGGTGTCTCTCCTAACTATATCGACTGAACTATTAAGTAACGGCTCTGCGATATTAATGAGATCACCGGGATTTTCATTTTTTAAATTGTTTAAAGATAAACAAATTAACGAAGAACTATTGGACGAAAGAAAAGTTTTCGCTACTCCTTCAATTCCTGGGGATAATTCTAGTGCGATTTGGGCAGCTTTTTCGGCGACCTTGTATGTTCCGTCATTAGCAATTTTGACTAAATTGTCAATATCATCGGAATCACCAAACCGTTGCACAATATTAATAGCCTCAATTTGTATATCGCGATTTTCTGAGTTCATGAATTTCCTGCCATAAACAATAAGATCTTTAGTGCCATTAACCGCAATCCCCGCAAGCGCGGCAGCGATAAATTTGTCTCGGATAAAGCTGGAAATATTCTCAGGATAATCGCGTATTCTATCCTCAATACCTTTCTTGATGACCTCCCAATTTGGCCCTTCATGCTCAGATTCAACAATTCCCTCTTTTTCTTCTATTTTCTCTAACGCTAAATTTCCAATATCTGATAGATATTTTTGCTTCGAGTGTTCTTCAAACGATCTAAATTCATCATCTAGATCGGAAATAATATTTTCATAAAACGAAGAAAAGTAATTAACCGCTAATAACTTATAGGCAATATGACCGTTTTCATTGAGCCAAGTAAAATGCGTCTTTAGTTCAGATTCATTTTGTTTAAAAAGTGAAAGATAAACCAAGTCATCAACTTCTTCTCCCATAATAAGCGACAACAATGATGAATCCTTTGAATCTAATTGATCCCTTATTTTTTGAGGCGACAATTCAATATCTAGGGATAGAATATATTTGATAGCATTAAATTTCTGTTCATAAGTACCCTTATTCGTAATTTCGATTAATTTTTCAGGGGTGATAGCTTTTTGGGACCATAGATTTTCTAGTGAGAAAAGGGCTATCTTTTCGTCTTTGTGATAAATAGACTTTTCTAAGAATTCAGTTTTAATTTTGTCTTTAGAGTATTCAAACTTATTATAAAGAAAACTCGGAATTTCAGTAAGTTGGTCTATCGCTTGTCTAAACGCCTCTGTCACATCGAAATTTGCGGTTATATTTATTTTTAATAATAATCCAGCCTGCGAATTTAGAAAGTCCTTTGTTAGAGCAGTATCAAAAGCATCAAGATCATCTTTATTCCCAACAGTACCAAGATATTCTATAGCTTCAGTAAGGACACTTTCAGTTTCATCAGAAAGGAGGAGATTTAAGGTAATACTCCTATCTCCTTCAAAATTACCAAGCGAAATTCTACCTTCCTTAAGCCTCTCAATAGCTGCCTTTTTTACATTTGATTTGATATCTTCAGTAGCGTGCCAAAGCAATTTATTCAAAATCGTTTGCTTGTCAAAATCCTTAAACCAGTACCAGCCTGGTGCATATTGATTCCCCAAAATCGTACGAAATAAGAAAGTCAGTTCGTTAGGAGTTGCCTTTAATCTTTCCTTATCCAAATATAGTAGATTTATATTATGAGTCGGGATTAATTCACCGGTATGATAGTCCGCTAGTAAAACGGAAAAAAGTAGGTATAACCTACTAATATCAAATCGTTTAGATCCGAGATAATCCTCCTCCCTTTCGTTCGCATCCACTATTCGAATATCTTCATAGAACGATTCTGTTAAGGAAATGAGTTGCTCGGGCATGCCACCCTTGCTTGGAAACGGGGACTTATTTTTCTCGCTTTCTCTTAATTGAGTTTCAGAGATGTTTTTTGGGGATCTAGCGTTTCCTTCAACACCGCTAATTAACTCTTCAATTGGATTTTTGTCATGTACATACTGTGTAAGATAGTTAGTCAACTTCCTAAAAAAATCAATCGTTCCATCATGCATTCGATAAGATACTATTTTAGTTTTATCTAACATTTCACGGAATCGAAGGTTTTTCTTAAGTTGGTCGCCTGGATCGCTAACGCTTTTCAAATTAATAGCTCTTAAAAAAAGCCAGATATCCGGACTACCAATTTTTTGATTTCTCTTTAAGGCTCTATCAAATTCTTCTTCAAATCCTGACGTATGTTTCGTTTCGGTTGGAGGTTGCCCCCAACCTACTCCTAGCATCCCTATGAACAAATCGCATTCATCTACATGCGGATTTAATGTGTTCTGCGGTCGCCCTGCACTAGGTGGTTCATATTCCCACCAAAATTTCTCTAATCGGCAACGAAATAATTTTCCGGTTACCCGATTAACGTCGTCAATAATTTCCTCGGCAATCTTTCGTTCCTCATTCGCGTCGCCGGAATAAGCCAAGAATACCCTAATTATTTTTATATTTTCTACTTTGGGCATTATTCTCTCTTAAATCTCTATTTATCTTTCACCCTGCGAAATTACTATTATTTTAAGTAAGTCAATTATAAGTAAATTTAGGCTTGCGATCAACAATGATTTTGCGTGTCGGATTTTTATATCTTCTCTAATTTCATCCCCCCGCCCCCCGTTACCGTCCCACCACGATCCAGGGGAAATAGGCGTAGAATTCGGCGCAATGGATGATATCGTCAATTGCAACCGACTCGTTCGGGGCATGAGCCATACGCTCGTCGCCGGGCCCGCACCCGAATGTCGGGATATCGTAAATCCCTTTGGTCACCACCCCGTTGGTCGAGAAATTCCATTTGCCGATCACCGGATTCGTATCGAACAGCCGGGTATGGCACCGTCCGGCGTACTCGATCAGATGATGTTTCTCGTCGAGGGTCCAGGCCGGGTAGGATTTTAAAACCGGGTATGTGGTGCCCCGCCAGCTCGGCTCCTCGTAGGCCGGGATAACCAATTTCCCGTGATTACGCATCACCGATGAAATCTCCTCCAGTCCGAGAAGCTCCGATTGAGCGTCAGATGGGGTCTCCCCCGCGGTCAAACGTCGATCTAAGTAGATAGCGGCCAAATCGGGGATAGCGTTGAGCGACGGGGCCTCCGAACGCACCCTTGTGACAGCTATGGAACCTTTTCCTAAAAAGGGATCGGTCGGCAGGGTGTCGTTGAGTTTCTCAATCGCGCTCAGCATGGGCGCGATTTTGTAGATGGCATTTTTCCCGAGTTCCGGCATCGAGCCGTGACTGGAAAACCCCTCTATCAAGAGCTCCATCTCCATCCGTCCCCGCTGGCCGCGGCATATCCCGCATCCTGTCGGCTCGGTCAGGATGACCATATCGGGTACGATTCTTTCCTCGTTTATGATATAGCGCCAGCAAAGCCCCTCGCAAACCTCCTCCTGCACCGTCCCGACATAAAACAGTGTGAACGGGAGATCCCCCCCGAGATCTTTGAGAATCCTAAAAGAAGCGAGCATGGCGGTAAGCCCACCTTTCTGATCGACCGCGCCCCGCCCGTGAATCCGGCCGTCAGCTACCTCGCCGGAGAGAGGATCTCGATTCCAGAGGGTTCGCTGCCCCATATCAACAGTATCGAGGTGGCCGTCGAAAGCGATAACCGGCCCCCTGTTGCCCAGCCTGGCAATAACATTGCCGAGACCGTCGATAACGACCTCGTCGGCGCCCAGCATCCTGAACTCCCTTTCCAGCAGTTTGGCCATTTTTTCTTCATCGCCGGAAAGTGAACGTATTTTTATCATTCGGGAGAGAATTTTAGCGCTATATTCTCTTTGTTTGGCGGCTATCCCTTTTATGTGGCTGGGGGTTACGGCGCTCATCGAGGAACCTCTGGTTAGATCGGCCTTATTAAGGATCGTTTTCGAGCTAATATTATAATACAGGATAATGAATTTCCAAAATATATTTCGATTTCGGCAATCATTGCTTCTTTGGCGTTGCGGATGCATGTCTGCTGCGCCTTGATATCGCTATACCTCCTCTCCCTTTCCCGGCTAACTCCCCTTTAATCCTTGCTTTTCGAGCCGATATTCGATTAATTTCCCGGTCATGAAGTCAAACGAGATAAGATCATCATTTTTGAATTATTTTGCCGATCGGGATCACAAAATCGTGCCGTCATCGCCGCTTATTCCGCATGACGATCCTACCCTGCTCTTCATCAATGCCGGAATGAACCAGTTCAAAGGTGTGTTCCAGGGAAAGGAGAAACGTGATTATCTTCGGGCGGCATCGTCGCAGAAATGCATACGCGCGGGCGGCAAACATAACGATCTCGAAAATGTCGGTTTCACCGCCCGTCACCATACCTTTTTCGAGATGCTGGGCAATTTCTCTTTTGGCGACTATTTCAAGGAAGAGGCGATCGTTTTCGCCTGGGAGTATGTCACCAAAACTATAGGTCTCGATCCCAAACGTCTCTACGCCACAGTCTTCACCAAGGACGACGAGGCCGAGCGGTTGTGGAAAAGAATTGCGCCCGAACTTGGTGATCGGGTATTACGGTTTGGCAGGGAGGATAATTACTGGTCGATGGGCGATATCGGGCCATGCGGACCCTGTTCGGAGCTTCATTACGATCGCGGCGATAAATATCCCGGTGAACTCAACGGCGACGGCGACCGGTTCATGGAGATCTGGAATTTGGTCTTCATGCAGTTCAACCGCGACGAAACCGGCAAGCTTACCCCCCTGCCAAAACCGTCAGTGGATACGGGTGCGGGGCTGGAACGGTTCTGCATGATTCTGCAGGACGGCAATTCCAATTACGAGACCGATCTTTTCCTGCCGCTTATCAGCAAAATCGCCGAGGTATCGAACCGCGAGTATTCTATAGATTCCAAAGGCGTTTCTCATCGTGTAATCGCCGATCACCTTCGGGCCTTGACATTCGCAATCGCAGACGGCGGCATAATCTCCAACGAGGGACGTGGGTATGTACTTCGCAGGATTCTTCGCCGGGCAGCACGTCACGGACGGCTTTTGGATATGCATGAACCGTTTTTGCATAAGCTGGTGGGGACTCTAACCGATATGATGGGTGATCAGTTTCCGGAGATCAGCTCGAAACGCAAACATATAGAGCTTGTTTTACAAAGTGAAGAGGAGCAGTTTGGCCGGACGCTCGATACGGGGCTTGAGATATTCGAGGATATCGTCAAAAAGGCCAAATCATCCGACTCAAAGGTAATCCCCGGTGCCGACGTTTTCCGTTTGTATGATACGTTCGGTTTCCCGGCAGACCTGACCGAAGTGATGGCGGCGGAGCGCGGTTTGCACGCCGATATGAAGAGTTTCGAAGAGGAGTTGGCGAAACAGAGGAAGAGAAGTATAAGATCCTCTTCGTTTAAAGCCGCTAGTGTTGAAGTCGATCTACCTAAAACTACTTTTAGTTATGATAAACCTAATATGACTTCAAAGGTATTATATGTCGGGAGCATAAAAGATGATAAATTTATTGTGCTTGATCAGACTCCGTTTTACGCCGAATCTGGAGGGCAAATCGGAGACACCGGAGCTATAGCCTCTGCCGCTTCCAAATTCCTCGTTAACGATACCCAAAAGTCCGGTGACGCGACAATTCATTTGGGTAATTTTGGAAATAGCGCTTTTTTTGAAATGGGTATTGAAGTAATAGCTTCTGTTGATAATCCTCGCCGCGCGGAGATCGAAAACAATCATACCGCAACACATCTATTGCATAAAGCACTCAGAGAAGTATTGGGCGATCATGTTCATCAATCCGGATCGCTGGTCGCGCAGGAAAAGCTTCGTTTCGATTTTACCTACGGGAAAGGCATGACTCCCGTAGAAATCACCCGGGTGGAGAAGCTGGTCAGGGTAAAGATAAATGAAAATTTAACCGTTACTCGCGGAACGGACATCCCTCTCGCCGAAGCGAAAGAGATGGGAGCCATGGCTCTATTCGGCGAAAAATACGGGGAAACGGTTACCATTATAGAAATTGGCGATTTTTCCCTGGAACTTTGCGGGGGTACTCATGTTGATAACACCGCCGATATCGGCGAATTCTTCATCACCCAGGAAACAGCCATCGCCGCGGGGATGCGTCGGATAGAGGCGGTAACGGGACGCAGGGCGCGCGAGTTTATTGCCGCCCAGGAAATGATAGTAGTTGAATTGAGCGGTTTACTAAAAAAAGGAGCAGAGAATCTCTCTTCGGCAGAAATCGTTTTGTTCAACGATCTCTTTTCTAAAGCGGACCGCAGGTATTTAACCGGTCGCGGAATTCTGGAATCGTACGATAAATTCGCGGATTCCATAAAGCAGGTTCAACGCCAAAGAGTCAAGGTTAAGGTCAGGCAATTATCAGATATCGCCGGCAAGATCGAACCCATCGCGGTTATAGGCGAAGATAAGATATGCGTATATGTAGTTCCGGCCGGTAACGCCGGGGAGGTTATGGTCTTTTCGGATCTATATAAAAACATACATCCTGATTCGAGTGTAATAACAATTTCCCAATCCACCGGTAATTTCGCCATAACATCCGGTGCGAACGGAATTGGACAGGAGATAATGAATGCCATGAAATCGATCTCCGGAGTTCGCGGTGGAGGCAAACCTACCGTGCGAGGATCTTTGCCGGTAAGTGAAATCGAATCCGTTATAAATATATTAATTGAGAAATTCGATAAATGAATATTTACGATAAGCTGTTATCTATCCGGAAAAGGAAAACGGGTTTTGCAGTCCTTCTCGATCCCGATAAAAAGTCACCGGCGGTACTGGCAAAGTACGCGAAAACCATGGAGACCGCGGGCGCTGACGTTTTTTTGATCGGATCGTCATTAATGATGTCGCCGGCTTTCGATAAGTCGGTTCGGGCGGTGAAGAAAGCGGTCAAATCGCCATTGATAATCTTCCCCAATAGTTCGGGGATGCTCTCCGGGTTGGCGGACGCTGTCCTTTTCACGTCGCTTATCTCCGGCAGAAACCCGAACCTGCTTATCGGAGAACAGGTAAAGGCGGCTCCGGCGATCAAATCGCTCAAGCTCGAGGTTATACCAACCGGATATATTTTGATAGAATCGGGTAACTTGACGTCGGTCGGGTATCTCTCTAACACATTCCCCATTCCCAGGAACAAACCGGAGATTGTCAAAGCGCACGCTTTGGCCGCGGAATATCTCGGTATGAAATTGGTTTATCTCGAGGCGGGTTCGGGAGCAGCCAAGCCGATATCTCCCGATATCGTCAAAGCGGTTAAAGGTTATATTAATCTTCCTATAATAGTTGGCGGCGGTATCACCGATCCGTCGTACGCGCGACGTATTGCATCGGCTGGAGCGTCGTTTATCGTGGTCGGGAACGTCCTCGAGCGAGATAAAAACGGCACCCTCGCCAGAACATTCGCCGAGGCTATACATAACTCAGAAAAGAGTAATTAATGTCGATCGATAATATAAAGAAAGCGTTGAAAGAATCGGCCGATCTGAAATTGCTGGTCGCTGAGAAATTATCCGAAAAAATCAATCAAGCCGCCATAACGTTATCATCGGCGTTGGCCAAAGGCTCTAAGGCGATGTTTTGCGGCAACGGCGGTTCGGCCGCCGATAGCCAGCATCTGGCAACCGAACTGGTGGTTCGTCTCACCGCTGAAAGAGAACGACGCGCGTTGCCGGCGATCACCCTTACAACCAATAGTTCCATCCTCACAGCGTGCGCGAACGATTTCGGATTTGAGCATATTTTTTCACGCCAGGTAGAAGCGCTGGGGAATTCGGGCGATATTCTTTTCGCCATATCGACATCGGGCAACTCGAACAACGTCATCCGCGCGGTGGAAACCGCGAAAGAAAAAGGTGTTTATACTATCGGGATGTTAGGCGGCGACGGTGGCCGGCTCGGTTCTTTGGTCGATAGCCCGTTGATAGTACCGTCGAACGATACCCAGCGAATCCAGGAGGCTCATATCGCCATCGGGCATATCATAATAGAAACGACTGAGCGCGAGTTATTCGGATCATGAAACCGTCCTTAGGTCAAAAATCGATTTGGATGGTTTCCGTCCAGATTTTCAACAGGCTCCTTGCTTTTTTTTTGCCCTTTACGCCGCCAGGGTTCTCGGCGTCGAACGTTTCGGCCAGTATGGATTTGTTATGGCGCTCTACGCGGTTTTCGCTGTGATTGCCGATTGCGGCCTTTTTTTACATCAAACCAGAACATTTCCTTTACTTAAAGAAAAATCGAAATCGTCGACATTTCTTTCGCAAAACGTCCTCCTTCGATTACTAACCGGGTCACTTTCCGTTATAATATTCATCGCAATAGGCTTTTTATCCGGGAAACCGGCCGATGTGAAAATACTCGTACTGCTTTTAGCGGTTGCATTAATCGCCAACAATATCATGGGAGCGTTCTCGTCGGCCCTATATGGATACGAACTATTCGGTCTTTACGGTTTCATATCGATGACAACGCAGGTGTTCGCCATTGGCCTTGCCTCGGCTGCCCTTTACATGGGAACAGGACTGGTGGGGATCGGGGTAACACAGGCTTTTGTGGCTGTGATGGCCACAATCGCAGTCGTAATCGTGGTATCGAAAAATATCGTCCGGCCGTTTTTCAAAATCTCTGTGAAAGGCATAAAAACCGTTTTCATAAAAGCGGCTCCCCTCGGTATTATGGCGATAGTTATGATGATCTATTATCGGGAGAATATCGTAATTCTATCGTATATAAAGGATGATATAGCGGTGGGGTATTACAACGCCGCCTTTCAGATTGCGTATGCTTTGGTTTTTCTCGGGATCACGTTCTCTACGGTCCTCCTGCCGCGAATATCATCATTACTGGCCGCTAAGGATGATTACTTGAATACACTTTACAATAATGCGTTTAAATATCTCCTTATCGCCGGAATCGGAGTTGGTTTTCTGGTCTATAACTCGTCCGATTATATAATCGAACTTGTTTACTCCACGGTTTATCTACCGGCATCGAAAGCCTTTTCTATTCTGATTTGGCTTGTTTGTCTGGCGTTTGTAAACAGCATCCAGAATACGCTTCTTGTCGCCGGTAACGCTAACAGGGTTCTTGTTATAATGACTACGGTCGCCGCCGCGATAAATTTGGTATTCAGTTTTATTCTCATTCCACGGTTCGGGATAATCGGAGCGGCTATTGCAGTATTATGCGGAGAGTTCTATATTTTCGTTCACGGTTTTATCCGTAACCGGCGATTCTTAACCACCGGGGGGCTACTCTCATACCTGTGGCGTCCGGTTTTTGCCGCGATGGCCGGATCTGTTGTTTACGTTTTCATATCGGAACTTCCGACCGTTATCGCCCTTGCGGCGGTTTTCGCGATTTATATTCTTGTGCTATTCGTCCTCGGAGGGCTGACAAAAAACGATTTGAATTACTTTAGGAATACGTTAAAAATATAATTAATTATGAAGTATGGCGATTTAAAAAATTCAAATAATCAAATAAAATACACCGGGAAAATCCTCGCCCGCAATACGGTGTATAATCTTTTCGGGCATATTTCCCCGTTATTTGTGGCGCTGATTGCTATCCCTTATCTCATCGACGGTATGGGAAAGGAGAGGTTCGGCGTGCTGACCATGGCCTGGATAGCGGTAGGCTATTTCAGCCTATTCGATATGGGTATCGGGCGGGCTACCACAAAATTCGTGGCAGAATATTACGCCAAAGGCTATCAACATAAGTTAATGGGGCTGGTTAAAGCCTCCATGTTTCTTCTTTTAGGTTTCGGTATTGTCATGGGAACGATTCTGGCCGCAATTACACCGTGGCTTGTGGGCGATATGCTGAATATACCCGAGGGACTACAGGGTGAATCAGCAACAGCGTTTTATCTGTTGTCGGTTTCACTTCCTATAGCGCTGATAATCGCCGGCGCACGGGGCGTTCTGGAATCCCAGCAACGATTCGGCGTGATAAACGCAATAAGGATACCGGCCAGTGTAGCCACATTTTTGATACCGCTTATGATTCTACCCTTTTCCAATACGCTAATTCCGATAATTGGCGCGCTGGTATTGAGCCGTCTGATCGCTCTGGGATTCTATCTCTCTTATTGTTATAGAGGATTAGCTCGGCTGGGCGGAAACGCGAAAATGGAAAAGGAGTATTTCAAGCAGTTGCTATCGTTCGGCGGTTGGCTGACAGTCTGCAATATAATCGGCCCTCTTCTGGGAAGCATGGACAGGTTTTTTATCGGCTCTCTTATCACGTTGAGCGCTGTGGTTTATTACGCTACCCCGTTCGATGTCGTCACAAAGCTTTTTATTATCCCCGTGGGAATTATGGGGGTTGTATTTCCGGCCTTCAGCGCCTTTTCCGCCGGCGAGGAAGAGAGGCTTGATAACCTCCATAGAAGGACACTGAACTATATTATCGCAACGGTGGCTCCCGTGGCAGCGTGTATCATAACTTTCGCGTCTCCTTTGATCGATATGTGGCTGGGGAGGGAATTCGCCGCTCAAAGCTCTCTCGTTCTACAACTCTTAGCGGCGGGAGTACTGTTCTCGTCGGTGACCAGGGTGGCTTATAACGCCATTCAAGCCATGGGACGCGCCGATCTTCCGGCCAAACTTTTCATGATCGAACTTCCTATATATATTGGCATTTTGATATTCGTTACGGAGAGGTTCGGGATCGTCGGAACCGCGGGCTTATGGTTCACGCGGCTGTTTATCGAACTGGCTATTTTCGCGGTGCTTTATAAAAGAGTTTCGGGCCGGAAAATATTTAAAGTAAATTATATTGTGATATATTTCTGGCTAATCGGTACGCTGGCGGCGGCTTTCGCTCTTTCGCTTATTCCCGACCTTTACGCGAGAATCGCCTCTTTCGTCGTTTTCCTGGCCGTGTTCGGGACATTGGTTTACGTGAATCTATTCGATAATTACGATAGATTGATAATTAAAGACGGTATCTCCAGAATTAAGAGGGGGAGGTTATCGTAATTGAAGATACTAATGCTGACATACGAATTCCCTCCCGTTTCCGGAGGTATTGCCACTTACACCGCCGGGTTGGCCTTGGCGGCCTCTAAATCGGGACACGATATTACGATCGCGGTCTCAGGCACACCGAGAGAATTCGACGGCGACATTACCGACTACCCTTTCATAATCGTCAGGTACGGAACGGGAAACTATACTTTTGGGAAACTTCCCCGGTTACTATGGAGAACTTATCGCCTGGTTGAGCGCGGAGGATTTGATCTTATTCATGCCCTGGACTGGCCTCATATTATGGCGCTTGCTTATTTTAACAGGTTTAAAAAAATCCCGTTTGTAGCGTCCGTCTACGGCACTGAAATATTATTAGCCCCGGATTCTCGTCAGATAAAATATTTAGCCGGAGAAAATTTTTTCACAGCGCCGGATAGGTTTTATGCCATCAGCGACTACACAAGGAACCTTCTACTGGAAACGAAACCCACACTCGACCCCGAATCGGTTACGGCGACTCCGCCCGGAGTCGATTTCGATTATTTCTCGAACCCCGGAGAGAAATTCGATATTTACAAACGGTTCTCCATTCCGATAAATAACAAGGTTATACTAACTGTATCTCGATTGGATAAACGAAAGGGCCACAGGGCCGTTTTCAGGGCGCTTGAGCGGTTACCATCACGAATGAAAAATGAAGTATCATATATTATAGCCGGCGATGGGGACGATTCGAAATATAATCAAGAGTTGAGACGCCTCGCGAAAAACTCTGGGGTTAACGTTATTTTCGCCGGCAGGGTTGATTATGATTTATTGCCGTCGCTTTACGCTTCCTGCGATCTGTTTTGCATGCCGGGAGAGCCTTATCCGGAGAAAATCGAGGGCTTCGGCATCGTCTACCTCGAGGCGGCGGCGGCGGGGCTACCGTCGATAGCCAGCCGAATCGGCGGGGTTCCCGAGGCGGTAATCGATAATAGAACGGGGATTCTTTTAGAGCCGGGGGATATCGAAAGTTTATCCGCGGCTTTGGTTAAAATGATTAGGAACGACGATTTCAGAGCCGGGTTGGGAAAAGCCGCCTTTGAACACGCTAAACAATTTAGCTGGCAACGATGCGCGGAGCTGACCTACAGCGTCGCGAACCGGAATTAAGACAGGACTGGCAAATGGGCATTTCCAAAATACGGAATTTTATCGAATACCTGCTCAGGGCCAAATATGTATATCCGACATCATCGACACGGCGCTACGGCGTTCTGCTGGATCTCGTATATAAACATAAAATAAAAACGATCATGGAAATCGGCGTCTATTCAGGCCGGCGAGCGATGGAAATGATTAATACGGCGAAGATCCGTTATAGCCCCGAGGAAATTACATATCTCGGTTTCGATCTGTTCGAGGAAATGAACGACGAGATTCTTAAAAATCAACTATCCAAACGTCCCGATACCTTAGACTCGCTTCAAACCAAAATCGGCAAGACCGGCGCGACTATTCATCTCTTCAAAGGCTTTTCCGAGGAGACGTTGCCGAAAGTCGCGGCCCAAAAGAACCGCTACCCCGAAATAGGGCTTGTGTTTGTCGACGGCGGCCATGCCGTAGAGACGATTATGTCGGATTGGAAAAATGTCAGAAAAATAATAACCGAAAAAACCATCGTGGTTTTCGACGATTACTATCTGGAAAGGCCCGATCTGACCGAGAAATTCGGTTGCAACAAAGTGATCGATTCTCTGGGCGACGAGTATAATATCGGGTTTTTCGATAATATCGATTCATTCGATCAGGAAAACGGAAAGTTAAATATCCGTATGGTGATGGTATCTCTTAAATGAAAGTTCTGATATTAAATTCGCTATATCGTCCTTACGATATCGGCGGCGCGGAAAGGTCGGTGGAGATTCTGGCCGCCGGACTCAAAAGCGCCGGGATGATTCCGGTGATAGTCTCCACAGCCGACAAAGACCGTGTCGATACTGTCGACGGTGTAAAATCTTATTATCTTAAAATCCCGAATTTTTACTGGATGCGAACGGCCAAGGCGCAACCGGTATACAAAAAGCCGTTCTGGCACCTGCTCGATTCTTTTAATCCATTTTTAAAATCAAAACTATCAGCGGTTATCGAAAACGAAAAGCCCGATGTCTTTCACAGCAACAATCTCGGCGGGTTCTCGGTATCCGCCTGGAAAATCGCCAAATCATACAAACTACCGATTGTACACACAATCCGGGATCATTATCTACTATGCCCTAACTCCGTAATGTATAGAAACGATAGACAATGCGAGAAGCAGTGCATACGATGCCGATTTTATTCTCTGCCGAAAAGAGGTTTATCCTCCCGTATCGACGCCGTAGTCGGCGTAAGCGAATTTATCCTAAAAAAACATCTGCGATATGGTTATTTTCAAAACGCCGCGGTTAAAACGCACTTGTATAACCCCATGTCTTCCGACGCAGCTATTAATAGTGAAGATCAAGACAATGAACATATCGTATTCGGTTATATCGGGATGCTTGCCCCGATAAAGGGGATCGAATATCTTCTCCAACGGTTTTCCTCGATAAAGCCGGAAAACGCGAAATTGAAAATTTTCGGCAAAGGGATTACTCCCGATTACGAGAACTATCTAAAGGATAAATATACCAGCGGTAAAATCGAATTTATGGGATTTACTCATCCTCGGGAAATCTACGGCCAGATCGATATGGCGGTAATACCGTCGTTGTGCGACGACGCTTTCCCGCGAGTGCTGATAGAATCCTATTCGCATGGAGTACCGGTTATCGCCACGAGCCTGGGAGGAGCCTCGGAACTGGTGGAGGAGGGTGTTACCGGAACCGTCTTCGATCCGTCGAAACCGGGTGACCTCGAAAGCAAAATCGATTATTATTCGAATAATAGAAACGCGATCGCGGAGATGTCGGAAAATTGCCGAAAGGCGATGGTCGCGTTCGATCTCGGAACTTTTACCCGGAGAATGATAGAAATCTATCAGAGAGTCCTGGAGGACCGGGAACCTAACCTGTCGAAACGGAATTAAATGTATAAAAAAATCGCGTTTTTAAAATTATGCTGTCCGGGAGATCTGCTATTCACGACACCGGCTGTAAGGGCGGTCAGGGCCGCGTATCCCGATGCCGAGCTTTATTACCTGACCGGAAAATACTCGTCGTTTATCCCCGACCACAATCCACATATTATTAAAACGATTATAGTGGAACCGCCATACGAGAAGGCGGGAGTGTTCTCGGCTATCAACGCATATTATCGCGGGATTAATAAAATTGCAAAGGAAGAATTCGATTTATTGATCTGCTTCCATCGTTCCATGTTCGCGGCTTCCCTCGGGTACTTCGGCAGAGGGGCGACGGTTATAGGCTTTCAAACGGCGCTTCCGATGGTCGACAAACATATTCCCTTCGATCCGGCCGCGCACGAGGTTCAAAGATATCTCGATTTAACCTCGATTTTCGGTTGTGAACCGGAAGGAACGGAGCTTGAGTACAGGGTCGATCCCGAAGACGAGGAAAAAGCCGAGACGCTTTTGAAGAAATCGGGTATATCAGGCGATTTCGCGGTTATCGCTCCCGGCGGCGGTGAGAACCCCGGGACTACCATGCATATCAAACGATGGCCGACGTCCGGCTATAAGGCGATCGTTTCTTATATTAAAGACAAATTCAAATTACCGGTGATCGCGGTCGGTTCCGGATCGGAATGTGAATTGGCGGAGAGAATCGAACCCGATCTGAATCTGGCCGGCAAGACGACTTTTCCGATTCTAGCCGCGGTTCTGAGGAAATCGTCGATAACGCTGGCCAACGATTCCGGGCCTCTTTATCTTGCCTCTGCCGTGGGGACTAAAACGGTTGGTATATATGGCCCGTCGTCCGATGATCTCGTAGCGCCACTGGCTGAAAATCATCGGTCGGTGAAAAAACCTGTATGGTGTCAGCCATGCTACCATCCTGAAAACGTTAAAAGGGGAACCGTAGGATGCTCGTCGGGGACATGGGCCTGTATGCTCGCTCTGGATCGGGAAAAGGTAATAGAGGCGGTCGAGAGTTTACTGGGTTAACTCATAAGGATCTGATATGCGTGTAGCGCTTGTACATGACTGGTTAAACGGAATGCGAGGCGGAGAGAATGTTCTGCAGGCGTTCTCGTCGATATTTCCCCGGTCGGTAATATACACGCTATTCTGCGACCCGGAGATGATTTCGGCCGATTTAAAAAAACACGATATTAAAACATCCTTTATCCAGAACTTTCCCTTAAGGCAGAAACATTACAGGCATTTCCTTCCCCTGTTTCCCAGGGCTATCGAGAGTTTTGAATTTAAAAACACCGATCTTGTTATCTCGAGTTCGCATTGTGTGGCCAAGGGAGCTGTTACCGGAAAGAACACGCTTCATATCTGCTACTGTCATTCGCCCATGCGCTATGTCTGGGATCGGTTCGATGATTATTTCCCGAAAAGCGAGATAAATCCGGTCCGTTATAAAGCGATTAAGTACCTGACCAATCGCCTGCGACGTTGGGACAAGCAAACCTCGGGGCGGGTCGATCTGTATCTGGCAAACTCGAATTTCGTAAAAGATAGAATTAAAAATTACTATAATCGCCCGGCGAAAGTAATCCATCCCCCGGTGGATACTAATTTTTATACCCCGGAATCGTCAAAAGAGGAAAGTTACTTTCTCCTTGCGGGCGCGATGGTTCCGTATAAAAAAGGAGAGATTGTAATCGAGGCTTTCAGGGGGGTTGGAGAGAAACTTATTGTCACCGGAGACGGTCCTGAACTTCCCCGTCTGGCCAATATGGCCTCGAAAAACGTGGAATTCACAGGCTGGATAGATAGAGAAACGTTACGGAAATACTACCAGGGATGCCGCGCGCTGATATTTCCGGGTGTCGAGGATTTCGGTATTATTCCGGTGGAGGCCCAGGCCTGCGGCAAACCGGTGATTGCCTACGGTAAAGGCGGGATTCTCGATACGGTTAAAGCGCCCGATTTGGAAAACGCGGGTCAATTCGACGGTTTCAAATCCGGTCTCTTTTTCAATAAACAAACGCCGGAGGAAATACGTCGGGCGGTGAAAGTATTTTCGTCAATGGAATTCGACCATGAGGCTATCCGAAATCACACGGTCGGTTTTTCAAACGAGCGATTTTACAAAGAGATGAATGTTTTTTTAAACGAATCGGTGGGGATTTTCAGAAAACAGGGTAAGGTGAAACTCGAGGAGAGATTGATAAATTGAAAACCAGGTTTCGGTATATATTACCGGTAATCTATATTCTGGCGGATATAGGCGGAGTGTTCCTGGCCTTTTTTCTGGCTTATAAAATAAGATTTTATTCTATCGCCACCCGGTTATTCCCCATTACCAAAGGTATCCCGGATCTCGATCTTTATCTTAAATCGCTAATATTCGTATGTATTATCTGGATTTTCATCTTCGGCCTGATGGGTCATTACCGTAAGAGATCGCCATCCTCATTCGATCGATTCTGGGAGGTCGTTCGGGGAGTATCGTCGGGATCTCTGATTATTATCGCCACTACTTTCTTTTATCGCGGCGAAAGCTTCTCCCGTCTGGTTATGGGTTTCGGATGGATTCTGGGGATCCTGATATTATTTATCCTAAGGGAAATAGTTTACAGGCTCGAGCTTTCGAGTTTACGGCACGGTATAGGAGCCAAACGGGCGTTATTTATCGGACAGGAGAAAACAGGACTACTGTTGTTTGAGAAACTTGACACTCAACCCGCGTGGGGGATCGAACCTATCGGATTTGTCTGCGATGATGATATTCAGTTTCCGAGGCTCGGTTCTATTGACAATCTCGATAATGTTATCCTGACTCACGGTATCGATATGCTGATATTCAACCTGCCCCCGGATCGGCGTAATTTCATGGTCGACCTGGTGATGAAAAGCGAGAATCTGAACCTCGAATATATGATCTCGCCCGATATTATGGGTATCATGACTTTCAGCTCACAGGCCGGGCAGATCGAGGGTATCCCCGTTCTTCGCTGGGGGAAGACCCCTATCGAGGGTTATGCGCGAGTCGTCAAGAGGATTTTCGATATCGTTTTTTCCGGATTAGGCTTGATCGCTCTATTACCTTTTTATATCGCTATCGGGATCGCGATCAAGCTTGATTCAAAAGGGCCGCTTTTGTTTAAACAACGCCGTATAGGCCGTAACGGCCATGAGTTTTCTATGCTGAAATTCCGTTCCATGGCTCATATAGAGAACAACGGTAACAACGAGGGCTGGACGGTGAAAGACGATCCCCGTCGTACAAGGGTCGGAGCGTTTATTCGTAAATACAGCCTCGATGAGTTTCCGCAATTATGGAATGTCTTTATAGGCCAGATGTCACTCGTAGGGCCCAGACCCGAGCAACCGGGATATGTGGAGAAATTCAAAGACGATATCCCCCGTTATTTTCAACGTCATAAGGTCAAATCGGGCGTAACCGGCTGGGCGCAGGTCAATGGTTTGCGAGGGGACACGTCGATAACCGAGCGTACCAAATACGACCTTTATTACGTGGAAAACTGGTCCTTGGTCTATGATATCAAGATTATTTTACTGACATTGAGAAATATCCTCAAAAGCCCGGGCGCATATTGAGATCGAGGCTTTGGCCTGATCGTCTTTGGTTATCGTAATTACAGTAGTGCCTACGGGTTAAGGCCGCAAAGCCAGGCAGGAATATCAGCGAGGAGGGAGATTATTGAGGTCTTGATCCTCAATTTATTTTCTTGACTTTGGTTGGTTTTGGATTAATTTAAGGGGCTGATATGGCTGGAGTTAATATCTCCGGTTTTAATTTGAACGGATGTTTCGTTGGAGACGTAGAATTAGAATATGGCGTCACCCACAAAAAAGAAGGTAACCGGTCCTGATTTCTCCAGGAACAATTATATTGTTCTCGGTATCGGGCTGTTTTTGGTGATTCTCGGTTTTATCATCATGGGAACCGGTGATATTACCATATCCCCGATATTATTGGTATTGGGATACTGCGTGGCCATACCGATCGGGATTCTCCTGCCGGCGAAAAAGGTCGATAAGAGCGGCTCGTCCGCTCGCTCTGACGGTTAAGGGATTTGCCGGGCAGTTGGCTCAGCTTGGTTAGAGCATCTGCCTTACACGCAGAGGGTCGCTGGTTCGAATCCAGCACTGCCCAGATTTTGAAAATAGAATTTTTAGGGGTCGTAGTTCAGTTTGGTTAGAACGTCTGCCTGTCACGCAGAAGGCCGCGAGTTCGAGTCTCGTCGACCCCGTTTTTTTAACGTAACCCATTGATCGTTATATGTTTATACAATATAGTAGATTATAGATTTAGCGCTCTTAACACACATCAAATTAAGCTATGGGAATCGCTTCAACTCGATTTGCTAATTTAATTGATAATTATCCCAGTTTAAACTACAATTCCAACGATTCTAAAAAAATTGATTTTTGCTATGATTGAATTAACTTTAAAAGAGGTACAATAACCGGGGACATTACAAGACAGTTCATTCATGAATTCAAATGCCTTCATTGTCTCAAGAAGAGAGAACCGATATGAGCAAATTTACATTCGGAGTCATTGGCACTTCAAAAAAGGAAGATGAGCGACGAATTCCAATCCATCCAGAGCATCTGCTGCGCTTTCCCGAACAATTGCGCCGCCAACTGATATTTGAGGAAGGCTATGGGGTGCCACTCGGTATCGAAGACTCGGAGATTGCTGCTCAGACGGGTGGCATTGCCACACGACACGAACTGTTGGCCGACATCGGGAGGGTCATCATTCCCAAACCAGTGTTATCTGATTTACAGGAGCTTCGCGAAGGTGGAATCCTTTGGGGTTGGCCACATTGCGTACAACAATGGGATATTACTCAAGCTGCGATCGATCGCAAGCAGACACTCATCGCCTTTGAGGATATGTTTGTTTGGGGACCCGACGGCCAGATTGGCCGCCACACCTTCTATAAGAACAACGAAATGGCCGGCTATTGTGCGGTATTACATGCCTTACAACTAAAAGGTATCGACGGGCACTACGGAAACCAACGTAAAACTATCATATTTAGTTTTGGTGCGGTCAGCCGTGGGGCCATATACGCTCTCAAGGCACGTGGGTTTAGAGATATCACAATCTGCATTCTGCGCCCCGACCATGAAGTACGGGAGGAGGTACCTGATTGTCACTATGTCCGTATTCGGGAAGGCAAAGATGGGGAAGCACGCATGTTGTTTATTGAACACGATAGTACTGAGGAACCGTTGATTGATCTGATCAGCCAATCAGAAATCATTGTAAACGGAACCTTGCAAGATCCTGATCATCCCATCCTATTCGTAACTGAAAAGGAGAGATCATGCCTCAAGCCAGGCTGCCTGATCATTGATGTCAGTTGCGATGAGGGTATGGGATTCTATTTTGCCAAACCAACCACGTTTAGGAATCCAATGTTAACGATTGGAATGGCAGATTACTACGCGGTGGATCATACACCAAGCTATCTCTGGGAAAGTGCCTCGCGATCTATCTCCGCTGCTCTCATTGTCCATTTGCCGGATATGGTCGCGGGACGTGAGAGCTGGCAGGAAAATGAGACCATTCGACGGGCTATTAATATTGACGCGGGTGTAATTCAGAAACCCAACATACTGTCGTTTCAGAAGCGCCAGCCATTCTACCCCCACACACCTATCGATACGGGGACCAACTGACGGTTTCATAATTAGCAAAACTTGCGCGTTTAATTGCCCCGCGCCAGGGTGCCGCTCAATACTGAGCTACATTAAAATAGACCGTTAATTATGTGAGTAGAGTCGCCACACACATGGCTCTGATCAAGTAGTCCATAATTGGCGAAAAGTCCAGGGAACGTCCAGCCGTATGATCTCTGAGAGCCCTTAGGCGGCCGCGTTCTGGACTATCCAGTTGGTGAAATCGTCTCGTAGCTCCCGTTTATTTTTTGACACACAATCACTTATGACACATACTTGTTTTTAATAACTTCAGATCTGTTTGTAACAAATCATACTGTTGTTCGTTTGATTATAATAAAGGACTGGTATTATTATGAATAACAAACAATCGTCGTCTGCGGGTTTAGTGCTCGGAAGTGTCTTTACTATAATGGGGTTCGCATACTCCAACAGCGGAGTTTGGATGCTGGGATTGATACTTCTTGCACTTGGTCTCTATTTGAAATTCAAGAAACCTGCTGATAGTAAATAGCAAGATTTCGTACTCAACGGCTCAATCAATAGATATGAAAAAAGACAAACCAGATTCTTAAATGAACTGGTATAGATTTTCGATTTTCTCAAATTGTAAAAGGTTGCGGAATTCCGATAACCAATCCCGCCTATTATGAAACTATTTTGAATATCATAAAGAATCAGGCTGCAATAGATCAAGGTTTTATCACTCTCGACACATCAAATTAGCTACAGAATCATTTCGTCTCGATTTGCTATTTTTAATTGATAACTATCCTGATTTTAACTACAATTCAGAAGGCCAGCTAACTTAAAATGCGGTACAACTAATGGGGGTAGGTCAATGAGAAATCTGATGATAAGCAAGTTGTTATCGGTAGTTGTTATTATCGGCTTTATTTTCTGCGTATTTCCGAACGTACGTGCCGAGGAGAAACAGGATTCTACCGCTCAAGATGAAATAATGGCTAAAGCCATGGAACTGGCACAACCCGGCGAAGAACATAAACTACTTGAGAGATTAACAGGCGAATGGAACGCGGAGACAAAAATGTGGATGAGCCCTGGTGCCGATCCGATGATCCTTCCGGGAAAGGCCGGCCTAAAAATGATACTTGACGGAAGATTCTTATACGGTGAATACTCAATCACTTCCGACCAGATGAAAGGTGATGGTCTTTTCGTGACAGGTTTTGACCGTCGTCATGAGAAGTTCACCTATATCGGTTTTGACACCTGGGGTACATATTCGGTATCCGCCAGCGGTACATATGATGAAGAAACGAAAAGCATCACTATGTACGGCGAAGATGTTGATCCTATAATGGGACATACCCAGAAGTATAATCTAGTGTTCACATTTAACTCCGATGATACCTGGAAATTCGAAGTTATCTTCCTGGATAAAGTCCACACGCAAGGAGGGGATCAGTTTAAAATGGTCGAAGTCAATTATATACGTGCTGAGTAATTAGATGTGCTTAAATAGTGCAATCGCACTGAAAATTCAAAAGACACATAATTTTGCTGAGGTTTAGGCCGGGACCGTTTTGATAAACAGTTTAGATAACAAGCCCCACTGGACGGGGCTTGATATCCGGTATTTATTATCTGATCTAATCTTGTTTAGTGACTAATCATGCTTTATTAATCACCGCTTGCCGCCTCCATCACCATCACACTCCGCGTAAGCCTCCCGCAATTCCTCATGATTATTGATTGTCCGGATTTCATCACTATCTTCGAATACAATGTCCACGGGATATTGCAAGGCGGGCTCTTCTCTGACATCAGGATGATCTTCATACCAGAGTCTGATCAATCCCCAATCATCTTCGGTTTCGATAGTAATAGTCGAACCATCCGGCATGATGAATGTTACAGGCAACACAAATTCGAAACAATCGCTTCCGTCCCGATCACGTCCGTCACCGTCACGACCGCCATCACACTCCGCGTAAGCCTCCCGCAATTCCTCATCATTATTGATTGTCCGGATTTCATCACTATCTTCGAATACAATGTCCACGGGATATTGCAAGGCGGGCTCTTCTCTGACATCAGGATGATCTTCATACCA
>JAZGHS010000091.1:0-2217 GCA_036481315.1 Candidatus Zixiibacteriota bacterium
TCGCTACCTTAGCCACCGATGGTTTCGCCAAGGTCATCTCCGACGCCGAGACCGACGAGGTGCTCGGTATCCATATCTTCGGGCCTCATTCAGGCGATATTATGTTCGCCGGGACGGCTTTGATGGAGTTCGACGGTACCGCCGAGGATCTCGGGCATATCATGGGTATTCATCCGACCTTATCGGAGGCGTTGATGGAGGCCGGTTTGAACGTGCACAAAAAGGCGATACATATTATTAATTGATGGAGAAGGGGTGAGCATAGGTCGAGAACCCCGCGCTCCCGATATCATTGATACAAGGAGGAGACGATGCCTTCAAAGAAAACGAAAAAAAAGGTCGCGAAAAAAACAGCCGCGAAAAATAAAAACACGTTAACCACCGCCAAGGGACTGGCTATAGCCATGCAAACCGAGCTCGAAGGTTTTGAATTTTATAAGGTCGCCGCCGTTAAATGCAAGGACGATGGCGCGAAGAAAATGTTCGAATCGCTGGCCAAAGACGAGGTGGAACATCATAAAATATTACGGGATCGTTATTATGCAATAGTCGAAGGTAAAGATTTTAAAACACCCAAATTAACCGGTAAATCGAGGCTTAGAGTTAAATCTCCAGTATTCTCAAAAGCCTTTCTCGAATCCAAAAAACAGAAACATTTCGAGATGTCGGCCCTGACGGTGGGCATTCTCTTAGAGCAGAACGCCATCGAGTTTTTCAAGGCGCAGGCGGTAAAATCTAAAGACGCCGTCACGAAAAAGATGTTCAAAGAGCTGGCCGCATGGGAGGGTGAGCATCTGCGGGCGTTAATAGCGCAGAAACAGTTTTTGTATCGTGCCATATTCGCCGAGGCACGTTTCGAGCCGATGTAGGATAATACCGATTCGATAATATTTTATTAGTCTGTAAATCGTGCTGCCGGGTCATCTGACCCGGCAGTTTTTTTATTCAATCATTCTACGTGAATCCTCACAATTCTCTGCACATGCGCTCCGAAAAAACCCACGACGTCCGGTTCGACATTGCTGTTAATCCCGTAAAATATCTCCCGGGGATAATACATACCGTCGTGCACCGCGAAAATCTGAATTGTGAAAAACCCGGTATCGTTAAATACGGAGGCAGGGATTGTATACGACGTATCCTGGAGAACATTAGTTAGATGTCTGGTGTTAGTCATTTCGGGAAATATTTCCTGTACGAACACTACGTATCTGGCGTTAACATCGCTTCGATTCCAGACAACCTCCATAGGCATCGATCCCGGATGAACATCATTTTCCTGTGGAGTAATTATCTTGAATATCGTATCGGGGAGTGTTGTCGTCGCGGTAACGAGATTTTCGCCATATACGATTTCCAGATTGAACTCAACACCCGATTCGATCGGCATCGTATTCTGGCTGATCGAATAAAGCCCTTTGGTATATCCGTACTCCTGCAAAACGTAGTCGTTAACTCGAACATCCAGCCCGGTTACCGGAAACACGCCCTCCCTTACCGTAACACTTATACCCGCTCCGGTGTGTTTGTAAATGTTACCGACAACAATTAAATCCGATAACTCCTTTTTATCGTCACAGCCATAAAGCATCATAATTATCGGAATTATAATAACGGTTAGATGCTTCAATTTAGTACCCTCCATCTGTTAACCCAGAGAAGATTACAATTTAATAAAGCCTTTATTCCCGTTGTGAAATATCCCGGTTGCGACCAAATATAATGAATCTATGATAATAGCCAAACTCTTTAGGTATATTTCCGGTATTTCGTTAAACCCTCGATGATCAGTTTATTCTATGGGTGCTATCGGGTCGCTTGATCCGACAGTATCTTTTATAATGCAGGAAGCGGTGGGGTGAGGCCGCCCAGGCGCGCAGTAAACCCTTCGGTAACACTTGCTTCCTAATCCTGAAAAAACTATATTGCTTGATTAACTTTTAAGATGAGGAAAATCGTTCGTGAGCGCGGTCCATTTTAACTTTTTCGGTTTTATTGATGAAAACGAAGAAAATCTTGACAGAGTTCGGGTAGATTAGTATAATATTGCACAAATGAGCAGGTTGGCCAATTTGAGGAAAGTTAAAGGCAGACAGGATAATAGATTATGACACCATCGAATATCATCATAAAAGGGGCCAGAGAGCACAATCTCAAAAATATCGACCTGGTAATACCCCGCTCCAAGCTGGTTGTGATTACCGGGCTTTCCGGCTC
>JAZGHS010000092.1:0-11296 GCA_036481315.1 Candidatus Zixiibacteriota bacterium
CGAGAGGGCTTTGGGGATAACGCCGATGGTCTGGCATTCGAGGCTAACCCCAGCGGAAAAGGCCAATGTTTTCAAACGTTCGCGATCCGGCGACGTGAAATTGCTGATCGGGGCGCGGTCCTCTATATTCTGTCCTTTGAAAAAACTGGGGCTGATCGTAGTGGATGAGGAGCAGGACGGTTCTTACAAGCAGGACGATCCAGCGCCAAGGTACAACGCCCGGGATCTGGCACTGGAACGCGGACGGATTTCCGGGTCGACTGTTATACTCGGCTCGGCGACACCGTCAGTAGAAACTTACCACTCCGCTGCGGAAGGTAAAATCGAGCTTTTCACTCTTCCCCAGCGTGTTACCGGCAAGGGATTGCCGGAGATCAGAGTGATCTCTACATCCTTGAAAGAGGGAGCGAAAACCGGGTCGGTTTTTCCGATAGGTTTCTGGCCGGTAAGCGAACCGTTGTATACCGAGCTTTCGATTAGATTGAAGAAAAAAGAGCAGGCGATAATTTTATTAAATAAACGCGGGTATTCGTCGTCGGTAGTTTGCTTTGAGTGCGGATGGGTAGGGCGATGCCCTGATTGCGAGATAGGCTGGACTTACCATAAGAGTCGGGGCAAAATGGTCTGCCATTATTGCGGTATCGAGCGGTCGGGCCCGTCGGGATGCCCCGATTGCGGATCGTCGAAGATAAGTTTCAAAGGAGCCGGTACGGAGAAACTGGAAGAGACTCTGAAATCTCTTTTCCCGAGCGTAAGGATAAACAGGCTCGATTCCGATGTGGCGACCGCAAAATGGAAATCGAGGGATATTCTCGATGATTTCGGAAAAAAGAAGATAGACATCCTGCTTGGAACCCAGATGGTCGCAAAGGGTCATCATTTCCCGGCTGTCGGATTCGTCGGTGTGGTCGGAGCGGATGTCGGTTTGTCGCTACCGGATTTCCGGGCTTCCGAAAGAGTATTACAGCTTCTAACTCAGGCCTCCGGACGAGCGGGGAGGTCGTCGAAAAAATCGGAGCGGGGGCTTGTGATGATCCAGACGTTCTCTCCTCAAAATATGATTTTCGAACATCTCTTAAAGGACGATTACACCGGTTTTCTGGAGCGGGAACTTGAATTAAGAAAGGCGCTTGCCTACCCTCCGTATACAAGGTTGATTTCGATTCTGATTTCCTCGGTTGACTCGTCGAAGGCGGCCAATGGGGCGAAGCATCTCAAGGAGGAAATCGAAAGGAGGTTCGATGGCAGGCTTACCGAGATTCTTGGCCCGGCTAAAGCGTCGATTTTTAAAAGAGGAAAAGAGTACAGATTCCAAATATTATTGAAAATCCCGATCGTATTCGAACATGGCGAAATAGCCGCCAGGATAAATTACGCGGCCCGGGATATGAGAACGGTTTCCGTTAGAATAGATATCGATCCCTTTAGTTTTGTATAGGCTCTTTAATTTTGAGTGGAAATTTGGCTTGTTTATAAGCGCTTGATACTGTTATAATAAACTTTATGAAAAAATCGGCAAAATACGCGGATTCAGGAGTCGATATAGATTCCGCCGATAGGGCGAAAGCTCGGCTGGCGAAACTTGTAAAAAGCACTATCACCGGAAAAAGCCACGGTGATTTCGGGAATTTCGGCGCGGCGTTCCCGCTAAAGAGCGTCGGGGGAACGGATAGCTTTCTGGTCTCGTCGGTTGACGGTGTGGGTACCAAATTGAACGTAGCGGTAATGGCGGGGAGACATGATACGATCGGCCACGACCTGGTAAATCATCTCACAGACGATATACTCTGCATGGGGGCAAAACCTCTTTTTTTCATGGACTATATCGGGCTGGGCCGATTGAATGAAGACACGGTGGTATCCATCGTGGAGGGTTTCGCCAATGGATGCAAGGAGAACGGTTGTGGATTGATCGGGGGAGAAACCGCCGAGATGCCGGGCATGTATGCCGAAAACGATTACGATCTTGCCGGGTTCATGGTCGGTGTGGCCGAAAAATCGGCTTTGCCGAATAAAAACAAGATTAAGCCCGGTGACCGGCTAATCGGGTTTTCGTCGAGCGGTCTTCATACCAATGGTTACTCGCTTGCCCGCAGGGCGTTTTTTGATATCGGGAAAATGTCGTTGGACGATCCGCTTCCCGAAACAGGCAAAAAACTCGGCGACGAACTTCTGGCTGTTCATCGTTCATATTTTTCCACACTATTCCCTCTTATTCAAAGGAAACTGATCAAGGGTCTGGCGCATATAACAGGTGGCGGCTTCGAGGGGAATATTTCGCGAATATTACCGGACAATGTGGATGCTAATGTCGATACGACATTCTGGTTCCCTGCGGGTATTTTCAAGGCGATACAGCGGTTAGCTGACGTGGAAACCGAGGAGATGTACCGGGTTTTCAATATGGGTATCGGAATGATCGCAATCGCCGCCGAGAAAGATATTCCTGCCATACGAAAGGCCTTGAAAGATCCGAATTGTGAGGTTGTTCCGGCGGGTATGATCACCGAAGGTAGTGGAAAGGTTAAACTGGTATTTTGACGAATATCCCTCGTCCGTTGACGCTGATTATAATGGATGGTTTCGGACTCAGTTCCGATCCCCATGGGAACGCGATAGCCGCGGCCTCAAAACCGAACTACGACCGATTAATCTCTAAATTCCCGTCCACTCGGATTGGATCGTCAGGATTAGATGTCGGCCTTCCCGACGGCCAGATGGGTAATTCCGAAGTGGGACATCTGAATTTCGGCGCCGGAAGAGTAGTCTTCCAGGAAGTCTCGAGAATCGACAGAACCATCGCCGATGGTTCATTTTTCGAAAACGAAGTCTTGATCGAACAGATAATATCGGTAAAACAGCGATCCGGAAAACTTCATTTGATTGGTCTTGCCTCGGACGGGCTCGTTCATTCGTCGCTGGAGCATCTTTATACGCTATTGAAATTATGCGCGCAACAAGGAATGAACGATGTAATAATTCACGCCTTTCTCGACGGCCGGGATACGTCGCCGACCGCCGGCGCGGGATACCTGAGGGATATACTCGATAATTGCCAAAAGATCGGAACAGGTAAACTAGGGAGCGTTATAGGACGCTATTATGCAATGGACAGGGATAAACGCTGGCCCCGGGTGAAAAAGGCTTACGACCTCCTATCATCCGGTGAAGGTCTCAAATCCGCTGATCCTGTGAGCGCGGTGGAGGATTATTACGGCAAAGATATTACCGACGAGTTTATGGAGCCGATTTCCGCGGATGGGATTGATGCGACATTAGCCCCGGCCGACGGGGTGATTTTTTTTAATTTCAGAGCCGACCGGGGAAGACAACTAAGCTACGCCTTAACCGAGGATAATTTCGAGCATTTCGTAAGAAACGGCGGTCCGGTTTTGCCCTTGGTGACGATGACCCTTTACGATGTTAATTTGCGGGCAAGGGTCGCTTTCGAGCCGATGGTTCTGAATCGGATATTCGGCGAGATAATAAGTGAAAACGGCTTAAAACAGTTAAGAACCGCCGAGACCGAAAAATACCCGCATGTCACCTTTTTCTTCAACGGTGGGGTAGAGAACTCTTTTGAGGGCGAAGATCGGATAATGATACCCTCACCACAGGTCGCAACCTACGATCTCCGGCCGGAAATGTCGGCTTTTGAGGTGACCGACCAGGCGGTCAGTAAAATCGAGGAGGGTATTTACGATGTGATCATCCTCAATTTGGCTAATTGCGATATGGTAGGGCATACCGGGATATTCGAGGCCGCGAAAAAAGCTGTGGAGACGGTGGATGAATGTGTGGGGCGCGTAGTGGATTCGGTAATAAAGGCGGGAGGAGTAGCCATAATCACCGCCGATCACGGTAATTCCGAGAAAATGTTCGATTCAAACGGCGGGCCGCATACCGCGCACACGATCTTTCCCGTTCCATTTATACTTGCTGATGAGAATTTTCAGGGAAAACTCCGGCAGGGGGGTATCCTGGCCGATGTCGCCCCGACCATGCTGGAATATCTGAAAATCCCCAAACCGGATGAGATGACGGGAGAGAGTCTTATCGAAAAAAGCTAACGATTGAAATGAAGACGTGGGTTATCGGAAGAACAACGAATGAATGAACTAAGACCATTTTTAATTATCGCCTCGGCTATTGCCGCGGTTTTTTGTTTTCCGCCTTTTCATTTCGGGCCTTTTATTTTTATCGTACTTGTACCTTTATTGCTGGCACTCGAGGATCTCTCGCCCGTGGGCGCGCTGAAATACGGGTTCTTATGGGGAGTAATATTCTATTTCGGGTTGATGTACTATATTGCCTGGGTAACCATACCGGGAATGATAGGAGCGGTGTTGATTCTTACCCCTATCCCCGCTACGGCGGGCTGGTTTTTCGTGAAGATACTAAAACGAAGCCCGGGAGCCGCGGTAGTGTTTTTCCCATCGTATTTTATTACCTGGAACTGGCTATTTACTATGTCCGATTTTAATTATCCCTGGACTGACATCGGCTATGCTTTAGGTTATAATACAGAGATGATCCAGGTTGCGGAGCTTGGGGGTGTCTATCTTATATCCCTTATTATCTTGATCGTTAATATGTCCCTCTATTCAATAGCGTCTTCGAAATTGTCCTTATCTTCGAGAACGAAAAAAAATATAGTCTATTTTTCGGTCTTATTAATCGCGATGTTATATATATATGGATGGAAACGTATTCCAAAAACTGATGAGCGTATGGCTGATAATAAGCTCAGTGTCGGTCTTATACAGGGGAATATGACCCGTGATATTAAATGGAAACCGGGGAATATTTACCTGAATTTCGAACGCTATTTCGAGCTATCTAAAAAAGCGGCCGCCGAAAAAGCGGAGATAATAATTTGGCCGGAAACGGCGATACCGGAATATATTCTACAGAAACAACGTTACCGCGATCTGATGAAATCTTTTGTCGATTCCCTTGGTGTACCTGTGCTCACCGGAACGCCATTCTATAAAACCGTGGGCCAGAAAGAGTATATCTTTTTTAACTCAGCGGCTTATTTTAAACCCGAAGAAAATGAGTATGACGTTTATCACAAGATACATCTTGTACCGGTGAGCGAGAAAATCCCGTTTAGCGGACGGTTTAAGATCTTAAAGGAGATTAGGCTTGGCCAGGCCGATTGGTCTCCGGGCGAAGAGCAGGTATTATTCGATATTAACGGGTCTAAATTCGCAACGGTCATCTGTTTCGAATCGGTATTTCCGGATTACTGCCGTCAGTTCGCGTTGAAAGGAGCGCAGTTCCTGGTTGTGATTACCAACGATATGTGGTTCGGGAAAACGTCGCTTCTGGAACAACATGCCATGATGTCCGTGTTCAGAGCTGTAGAAAACAGAATTCCGGTGGTCAGATCGGCGAATACGGGGATTTCCATGGCTGTTGACAAGTGGGGAAGAGTTAAGGCTAAAACGGATATTTTTATTCCGACCTATCTTGTGGTCGATATCGTCCCGGAAAAGTCCGAAAGCGTGTATGGCCGGATCGGGGATGTTATTCCGTGGACAGCGTCGGTACTGAGTGTCGTGTCGATAGCGGTTGCTCTTCTCGGGCGCCGTCGCTATAATTAGTATGGAGGTAATATGAAAACGCGTGGCTTGATTCTAATTATTATTCTATATGGTTGCGCCATCAACGCCCAGGAATGGCGAAGTTATACAAACTCGGACAACGTTCGTCAAATCGCTGTCGATGAGGACGTTATCTGGGGCGCGACATCGGGAGGAGTAGTAGCCATCTCAAGCTTGACCGGTGATCTTTTCAAGCTCACCAACACCGATGGTCTCGGTGGGATTGATTTCAACTGTGTCGAAATTGATTCGGCCGGCCATGTCTGGCTCGGTTCGAGAGACGGATGGCTTTCGGTCTATAGATCATCGGATGATATTATCAATTACCCCGTTAAAGACAGCTCGGGCTTTTTCGCCAGGGAGGTGGAGATTTTTGATTTGTTCGACGACGGCGAGAGACTCTGGGTGGCCAACGATCTGGGAGTCAGTAAATTTTTGAAATACTCCAACGGCGGGGAGATAAAGGATACAGCCCGTCGCCTGGGAGATATACCGGATGAAGAGGACGTAATGTCGCTGGCGGTGATTGGCGACTACTTATGGGCGGGTACTACGCGTGGTATAGCTTTTATTGATAAGGATAATCAGAACATTCAATATTTCGGGTTCTGGCGTTCGTTCGGGGAAGGGGATAATGGCCTTTCCAACGCGAATATCAAATCGATTACTGCCTTTCACGATACTGTCGTAGTTGGCACCGGCGATGGCGTATTCAAATTAGTGGATTCCCCCGATACCCTTTGGCAATCGATGGGTTTGACCGGGAGGACCATAAATAGCCTGTTTATGGATGAATCGTCGCTTCTGGCGGCGACAACAAGCGGCCTGTTTAGATACGATGGTTTAAGTTGGACGGGTATCACGACCAGCGGTCTATTACATTCAAATGTTTCCGCTATCGCGGCCGACAGCTCCGGCAAGATGTGGGTCGGTACGCCCTCGGGAGGAATCGCCGGATTTTCCGATACCGTATGGACGAGATATTCGATTCCCGGGCCCGCGTCTAATTTTATTAAGGCAATCGCGATCGATTCCTTCGGCGCCGTATGGATGACTCATGATCTCAAAGGATTAAGCGTGCTTCGCGATACCGTATGGACAATCCTTAACAGCGATAATTCCGGACTTGACGATAACGCTGCCGTCTCTATAACAGTTGGCGGTGACGGCGAAATCTGGGTCAGCAATTACGGGACGGGATTATATAATTACGATCATACTTCCTGGTACCATTGGACATCGGATAACAGTCCTATGTGGGGGGTACCCGGCGCTCATTATTATTGGGCGGCCACAGCCGTACAGGTTGACATCGGCGGCAACGTATGGGTATCGTCGCTTGACGCCGACTCGGGATTGATTATGGGCGTGTACGGTCCCGCCGATTCGCTGTGGCATATTTATCAGACGGGTCCGAACTCGGTATTCGAAAACAACGTCTGGTCTCTCTTAACACAGGGAAATACCATTTGGGTGGGGATGAGCGAGGGACTGCATAGATTGGATTTCGGCGGCACGCCATTTAACGAATCCGATGATAACTGGCAGGGCTATATTATCCGGGAATTTGTTGGCGATATGGGATTGGACAGGTTCGGCGACTTATGGTTCGGATCGCTAACCGGTCTTTTCCAGGTATCCTCGTCAAGTGGTGTCGCGCGGCGGGTAGAGCTTCCAGCCGAACTTGCCGGACGGGTCAATACGGTCGCGGCCGATGCTGTTGGAAATATCTGGGTTGGGACTGTCAACGGACTGGGGATTTACCGTTCCGACGTAAGCGAGTGGCGCGCGATATATAATACATCGAATAGCCCTCTTCTGAATAACGAGGTTACTGAAATAGCGATTGATATCACCTCTGGTTTTGCTTATATCGGGACGCTCGGCGGTTTATCCATATTCGATTCGGGTTTTGAGGCACCTGATATCGAGCAAATCGAAGCATATCCGAATCCGGTAATTGTTTCGGAGGGTCATAATTCGGTTTATTTCAAGAGAATTCCCCCTGATGCGAATATCTATATCTACACCGTAGCCGGCGATCTGGTTTTCGAATTAGCAGGTGACAAGTGGGATTTGATCAATTCCAAAGGCGAACCTATAGCGGGCGGGATTTATATATTTCTCGTAGAATCCGATGGAATCACCGGCACCGGTAAATTCGCCGTAATTAAATAAAATGGATATGGAGCTTTTCTCCGGAGAATTCGGAAGATATTGGGGAGACGTTTTCTTTCATCCCCGATTTTTAAAACCGGCTTGTGAGTCTTTGAAACTCGTCGGAAAACAGTCGACAGTGACATCGGCGGGCGCTTCAGTATTCGCTGTAAACTTACTCTCTCATAACGTCGGACCATTTCGGACGGCCACTATCCCATTATTGTTTCAGTATTTCGGGGCTTTAGTTTTAAATGATAATATTGGCGAAATCGAATCCCGAGAATTGAATACTTTTATCGGTCAAAAATGCGATTACGCCCTATTCAGTTTTCCGCCCGGATTTCCCGTGAAGCCTTTAAAAACTGCAGGCTGGCGTATGACAAAATTTATAACTCCGGTTTTCTACAAAGATGACTTTGACGAATGGGGCAGGAATTTTAGAGATGATGTAAAAAATAAAATCAGGAAAGCGCAAAGGAGTTCAGTGCAAATCGAGCAATCCGATTCTCTCCCGGGCGAATTGTGGGAACAGGCGTACGCCAGAAAGAACATCAAACCCCCGATCGAGGTGACTGCCCTCGCTAAATGGTGTGCGAGCCTGATAGACGATTCATTGTTGAAGATATATACGGCGAATATAGATGGTGTGCCTGTTGCTTTTCGCGGAGAGCTTATTTCCGGCGAATTCGCTTATGATTGGCTGGCGGGATCGAATCCCGACTTCCACGCCACCGGAGCGAATCAGCTTTTGATGAGCGAGATCGGTAAACGGCTGGTCGAATCGAATGTGAAAACCTGGGATCTGGTCGGGGGACAGGTAAAAAACGTATATGATTTCAAAAAATCATTCGGGGCAAAGGATGCTGTATATTACCAGGGCGAAAGACATTTCAATTTGAAAGGAAAAGTGTTTTCCTATTTACGAAAAATCAAATATGGACGATGACACTCAAAAAATAACGTACAATTATCAATCCCCGCGTTTCAGCCCGAGAGCGGTGGAGCACGCGTTTCGGTATATAAAAGCTCTCACCGGTTTAGAATTCGCGGAGGATGAGGAATCAACGGCTATAATTAGACGCGACGATATCCCCGGAGGAAACGGCGGATTGTGCATCAGGGATAAAAACGACGATTCCGCATCAGTAGTTCTTCGGGACGATCCGATCGATGTTATTCTAAAAGCGGTTACTATATCTTCTCGGCTGGGTCCGTATAAAAAAATGGGGGACTCGCCTGGGGAGCCGATCGTTCCGAAAATAAGCGAGGTGATCTCCGCTTTATCTATGGCGTTGGCGAAGGCAAATCTGATTCCATCGGGGCGACGGCATATCTCGATCTGGCCCGATGGAAAACGATTCGGGGCCGCGATCACCCACGATGTCGATATCGCCGAACGTTCTCTAGCGGGAGGAGTGAGGCTTCTCTTTAAGAGATGGCCCGCCGGCCGATTCAAGGGACTGGCCGATACAATACGATGGCGATCCGGTCGGGGAACGAATCCTTATGACCGCATAACCGAGTGGCTCGATCTCGAAGAAAAATCAGAATTGGTCTCGACCTTTTTCGTTTTCGCCGGACCGCGAAATCACCCCGATGATCCAAAATATAATTTAAAGCGTATATCCGTTCAATTAAAATCGGCTGTAAATAGAGGTTTTGAGATAGCTCTTCATTCGGGGATCGAGAGTTTCGATGGCCGGTATGTTAACGAATCGAAGAATATTCTTGAAAAAAATATCGGAACCGGGGTTCGAGGTATACGACCCCATTACTTGAGCGCCCATTTACCGGAATACTGGCGAATGGCCACGGATACCGGTTTGAGCTATTCCTCGTCGTTGGGATTCGATGATAGAATCGGTTATTACGCGGGTATAGATCTTCCCGTAATACCGTATGATTCCGAAAACGACTGTCCGTTGAACGTCGTGGAAATTCCTATAACAATTATGGATTGCGGATTGATCGGGGATCAAGCGGTCGATTCCGCTGAACTAAAAAGCAAAGCATTCAGGATTATTGATCAAGCCGAGGAGCGGGGGAGTTTGATTGTATTCGATTGGCATCAACGTACGCTCTATGATCCGGATTATCCGGGATGGGGGAGATTATTTTTCGAGATTATCGAATACCTTATACAAAAAAACCCTTATATCGATACTATGTCCGGAATCGCCGATCTTTTAAACGCGCGTATGGGGATGAAAAGTTGAGAATCGCCTATTTCATACTGAATCGGTTCGATTACGATTCCCGTGCCCGCCTCGAAATTGAGACTCTGCGTTCCCAAGGGTATGATATTGAGATAATCGCAACCGTTGGCGGTGAGATGAAAAGTTATCTCGGATGCCCTATTCATAGAATAAGTCAATACAGATGGCCGTCGAAGAAGGGACGTTTCGTCCAGTATAACCTGGCCGCCGCGTCAATCGGGCGAAAACTCAAAGCGGATATCTATCACGCCGTGGATCTGGATACGTTATACGCCGCCTTCAGGGCCTCGCTTAAAACCGGCGGTAAGCTGGTATACGAAGCCCGGGAATTATACACCGAACTAGAGGCTCTAACTGGTCGCCGAACGGTGCGTTCCTTCTGGGAGAAACTGGAGAGAAAGTTAATTAAAAAGACCGATACGATTTTTACGATAAACGGTTCGATCGCCGATGAACTTGTTGATCGTTACCGAATAGAGCGGCCGGAGGTCATCAGAAACGTGGCTCCGAAAGTTGACAGTTTAGAACCGATAGATCTTCGTTTTAAGTTGAAAATTCCGGCCGATCATCGGATAATAATCTATCAGGGGGTTTTGAGGAACGGGCAGGGGTTACCTTATCTGGTTGAAGTTATGAAACGGCTTGAGAAAACCACTTTAGTGTTTTTTGGCGATGGTCTCCTGAAGGATCGGCTTAAGAATCAGGGGGAAGACCTGGGGATAAGCGAAAGGGTGAAGTTCGCGGGGATGATACATCCTGACGAGCTTTTGAATCACACCGCCGCCGGCGACGCGGGCGTTTTGTTGATGGAGGACGTAGCATTGAACAACAGGCTGGCCTTGCCCCAGAAATTGTTTCAGTATCTTTCCGCCGGGCTGCCCCAGATCGTCTCTCCCATGCCCGAAATTGCTGGATTTGTAGAAAGGGAAAAAACCGGAGCGGTTTTATCAATGAACGATCCTGATAGTGACGCTAAGGCGATTATGGAGTTGTTCGCGGATTCAGGGCGGTTCGAACAGATCAAATCAAACTGCCGATATGCGTCTGAGACTAATAACTGGGAGATAGAATCTAAGAAGTTAATAGACATATACGCTCGCCTTGGGGGGGATTTGTAATGGTAAGCCTTTCTATAGTAATTTCGGTTTACAATCAGAAGGAAACTTTACGAAAAGCGATGGCCAGGCTTGCCGAGCAGATAAAAAACCCGAAAGATTTCGAGGTGGTTATCGCGGATGACGGGTCCACCGACGGCACCGCGGAGTTTGTTAAAAAAACAAGATTCCCGATATTTATGAAATATCTTCAAGC
>JAZGHS010000093.1:0-12881 GCA_036481315.1 Candidatus Zixiibacteriota bacterium
CACAGCCCAGATATCGCCGCTGCCGTAGGGGCATTCGCAGACCATCCCCGGCTCCGGAGAACCGGTCTTGAGCTTGGAGAAAGAATCGATGATATCAGCTACATTGAAAGAACCGCTGCTATTGAAATCGCCGAGCGTGTAGCCGCCGCATTCGGGACCGGCGCCCATGTATTGTAAGATCTTGAAAGAGTTCTCATCCGCAACGTAAATATAATCGCCGTCAGGGACAACTTCATAAACCCATCCCGGCGAAATGTAACTTCCTACCGACCGAGGATTGGCCGGATCCGAAACATCGATTATTCTTAAGTCATTCCAAAGGAGCCCCGCGTAAGCCAAATTATCATGAACATAGACGTTGAATATATGGTCGGGAGAGTAATCCAAGGAGCCAACGTAGGTTGGCGCGGTCGGATCAGAAATGTCAATTATATAAAGGCCTCTTTTGCGCGCGGCTACGTAGGCATAATTTCCTAATATATAAACTCCATCCACATTTATCCACAATGGATGCTCGTATTCTCCTACTTGAAAGGGATTTGCGGGGTCGGAAACGTCGAGTATTTTAAGACTCCCACTGTACTCGGCATAATAGGCAAGATTATCTACTACGAAAATCTCATCAGGGTGAATTGCATCATCAAAGGTTCCGACGAGGATCGGATCAAATGGATTCGAAATATCTAATATTTGTATAGGCCGACCATCACTTGTGCTGGCGATTATATAGGCAAAATTACCATTTACAAAAACATTAAGTACATCGTTACCTGTATCATAACTTCCCACTAAAACAGGCAAGCTCGGGTCTGATATATCCAGAATTTGCAATCCCGATTCCCTGGAAGCCACATATGCGTAATTTCCCTCAACACAAATATCCCGGGCTCGCCCTGGTATATTGCAGCTCCCTATAGGAATTGGATTGGTAGGATCCTCAACATCGATGACAAAAATGCCGGATCTTCGACACGCCGTATATGCGTATTGACCATCAAAAGCCACTGAAACGACCAAAAAAGGAGGATCATAGTTTCCCACCAAAATTATATTGGATGGTTCAGAGACATCGAGAATAAGCAAGCCTATATTTCCGTCCGTAAGAAAAGCGTAATCATTCAATACAAATACACTGTACAAGGTGACTACCGATTCATAGCTTGCCAAAAACATCGTATTTGTTGGATCGCTTACGTCAACCATTTCGAGGCCAAAAGTGCCCTCTATTATAAACGCGATACCGTCTCTTACGAATACACCGTTGGCGTTAACCTCCGTTTGATAACTACCCGCAAAAGATGGATTTGCAGGGTCAGAAACATCGATTATCGTAAGACCATCGTAGGATACTCCTGAAGACAAATACACATAATCGTCTTCAACTGACATCCCGGTCGCCGGAATATATCCATAACTCCCGACCAGCTGGGGATTATACGAATTCGCTATGTTGTATATATTTAGTTGTCCGCCGCCGGTTGCGTAAGCGTAGTTCCCGGAAACATGCACATCCGCGGTCCCGAATTCTTCGTTACAGACCGCCGCCGGACTCGGGTTGGAAGGATCGGTAATGTTGAATATCCGCAACCCCCCCTCGCCATCGGCAACGTAAGCGAAATATGTTGTCGCAAATACTCCAACGGCCATTCCCGGCGTATCATAGCCACCTACATAGATCGGATTACCGGGATCTGATACATCTATTATCTTCAATCCCGCCGGACCATTGGCCAGAAAAGCATAGTCTCCTAAAACATCGATATCCTTTCCCTCACCCTCAAAATATAATTGGCCGACAATCACCGGGTTCGAGATATCAGAAATATCAATTATTACAAATCCCATTTCGAAAGCGCAATACGCGTAATTGCCAATTACCTCAGTGGCGTCTATGAGATTCCACAACGTCGACCCCACAAACTCCACATTCTGGGCCTTAACCGGTCCCGAACCCAAAATACATACCGCGATCAATACAAATATCGCCGCCCTCAAAATACCTTTCGCTATTCCCATGGCAATTCTCCGTTTCTATATAATATTATACAAATACCCGCGTCCCAACGACCAGCGATGCCGATCAACGATGTTATTATCTACAATTAGCGTTATAGTATATATTCTGTCAAGCGAAATCTAGCCTTTACCGTCAGCCCGGCGGGCAGAGTTCGCAAGAAACCAATTCCGGCGAGCCGGTTTTGAGTTTGGAGAATCCGGCTATGACATCGGCGACATTGAAAGAGCAGGAATTGTTAACATCCATTGCCACAGCCCAGACATCGCCGCTACCATAGGGGCATTCGCAGACCATCCCCGGCTCCGGCGAGCCGGTCTTGAGCTTGGAGAAGGCGGAGATGATATCGGCGACATTGAAGGCCAGGTTGGCATTGTAATCGCCGACCACATAGTTGCATCGACCGAATCCCCGTGGTTCCAGTATCATTAGAGAGTAATAATCGGTTAGGTATACCATATCGCCGTACTTAAATACACCAAAAGATTCCCCGGGTGTATTATACCCGCCAATTACGGCAGGATTTGTTTTATCTATAACGTTAACTACCTTGAGGCCTTTAATCTTATCAGCCACGTATGCGAAATCGTCTTCTACCACTACGCTATAAGCCCTGCTCCCGGTTACGCAGGAGCCGGTTAAAGAAGGGAACGACGGATTTGAGATATCAAATATAAACAATCCACTTCCAGCTGAATAGGCATAATCATCTAAAATATAAACGCCCCGTAGAGAATGATCATCATCGATGCCTGTCAACTCTGGGTCAGCGGGATTCGAAATATTCAGAATCTGTAACCCGAATCCGCCCGCCAAATACGCGTAATCGCCCATAACGAAAATACCCTCGACACTGTCGGTGGTTTCCCCACTAAATACCAGGATAGGATTGACAGGATCCGAAATGTCAGCGATGTGGTAACCTGTTGGCCATCCCCCGATTAAAGCATGATCGCCGTATACGAAAATACTTCCATACAGGTCGTCTATATTGCATGATCCCGTATAAATCGGATCTTGCGGATCGGAGATATCGACTATTTCAAGTCTGGAGGGGTATCTTACAATGATATACGCGTAATTGCCCGAGATAAAAACGTCACCCACTCCGTCGTTACCCTCTATATCCGATAGATACGTTGCCGTTAAAACGGGATCCGAGGGTTCTGTGATATCCACTATATGAAGCCCGACACCAACATCGGAAACATAAGCGTGATTTCCCGAGACAGATACCGTCCTTAGGTAATTCGCCGTGACGTATCTACCCGCTTCCACCGGTAATTCGAGATTGGAAACATCTATAATAAATATCCCGTCGTGATCATCGGATAAATACGCGTAATTACCGTCGACAATAATTGAATTACCGTTGATGCCATTCCGGTACTCTCCTATTTTCACCGGGTTTGCCGGATCGGATATGTTTAAAATCGTTAAACCACGACCCCCATCGGATAAGTAAGCGTAATCGCCGGATACGAAAACAGCGCGTGGTTGAAATAAATCGTCTAAAACGCTAACAACGACGGGGTTTGAAGGGATTGAAACGTCAACAATATATAAATCAACGGCGATCAGATACGCGTAATTTCCCGACACAAATACTGTCATAGTATTCCAATCTCCGGTATCGCATCCTCCCCAATACGTCGGATTAGTCGGGTCGGAAATATCGAAAACCTCAAGACCGTTTTCACGCGCGGCCAAATAGGCGTAATCTCCTGAAATGAATATATCGTAGGGTGTACCCGGGGTGTTGGCCCCGCCGACGAATACCGGGTCGATAGGATCGGTTATATTCAGAATTTGCAGGTTCTGGCCTGCCCCTTCTTTAACCAGGTAGAAGTAATTACCTTGAACGAATATTCCCAGGGGGCTGTCACTTAATTCAATATCCCGAACAAGGGACGGCGAAGTGGGATCGGAGACGTCCACTATACTCAATATATTATAACCAAAACCGATTACATAGGCGTAATCGCCGTATAAGGCTATATCAAACAGATCATCTTCGAAGGTTGTATGATAATAAAGTCGACCAACATCGGTTGGATTACCCGGATCGCTAATATCGAAAACAATAAGGCCATTTAAGTATCCACCATAAGCGTAATCACCGGACACCGTAAGACCCTGACAGTTGCCCCACAGCGTCGATCCCACATACTCCACATTTTGAGCCTTTACCGAGCCTGAGCCTACAATACATATCGCGATCAATATAAATATCGCCGCCCTCAAAATACCTTTCGCTATTCCCATGGTAATTCTCCGTTTCTATAGAATTTTATACAATTACCGCGTCCCAACGACCAGCGATGCCGATCAACGATGTTATTATCTACAATTAACGTTATAGTATATATTCTGTCAAGCGAAATCTCGCCTCTACCGCCCGCCCGGCGGGCAGGCTTCGCACGGTACAAGCTCCGGCGAGCCGGTCTTGAGTTTGGAGAATCCGGCTATGACATCGGCGACATTGAAAGAGCAGGAATTGTTAACGTCCATGGCCACAGCCCAATCATCGCCGCTGCCATAGGGACACTCGCAAAACATCCCGGCGTCGGGGGAGCCGGTCTTAAGCTTGGAGAATGATTCTATTATGTCGGCAACGTTGAAAGAGCCGCTGCCATTGAAATCGCCAATTGTGTATTCACCGCATATTCCGTTTATCCATGACACGGCCGCTTCGACAACGGTGTCATAACCCTGGGCTACATCGTCGGGGGTTAGCCAGACATCTTCATCGACGTCGAGTTCTTGATGAGTTAAGTATACGCCCGGATTACTCAAGAGATAAGGATCGTAATTAGCATATTGAAAAACCCACCACTCATCACCCAGGTCCTCGAAAGTCGGAGCATTATATGCGGTCGCGGTGGTCTTTCCGAAAAACCTCGCCATCGGATGGAATTTCATCCTTAGCGAAACCTGATCACCCGAACTCAACGCTCCGGGGCCTGTAAGAACGGCAATCGGCTTATCATAAAAAGATGATGGGTTACCTGGAATTATATAATTTTCATAATTTCCGAGAGAACACATTAGCTGATGATCGTCCGAATTACACCGCTGACCCCACTCTATCGTCTCAACATCTTCATTGAATAAAAGAGACAGCCCGGAATTGCTTAACCACAAATTTCCACCAAAATTGGTTCTGAAGTCGATTATCAATCCATCAGTTTCGTAGTCGTTCATTAAAGCGTAAATCGCATCGTAAAATTCCTGCTCCACATTTCTGGACCATCCAATCACATAGATATAGCCGATTTGTGTTCCTTCGATAATTCCGAAGCTGGCCCTCTCGCCACCCAGATAATCTGGCATGGGCACGCCCGGAATATCCATCTGCTCTGTACACCAGATTTGCATTTCCTGCCCGATTAAGGGGCTGGTGGAAAGGTGTAGGGTTTCACCTGAGGAATATTTAAGGATATCAATTGTATCGAAAAGGTGCCAGTTCATTCCGGCGTTAACCAGCATTGAATGATCGAAAGCAGTCAAACAACTTCCCCACCAAAACACTGTTGTTGGAAGTTGAGCGTCAAGCAATTCCTGACTTAATTGATCCCAGGGAATTCCGTCGTATCCAAGGAGAATATCCCCCGGTTCGAGGCCGAGCGGATGATTCTCCACGACCTTATAAACGAGCAGAGAATTATCGGGCAGAGGCGTAACCCCCGCTCCAAAATGACCGTTCTCTCCCCAACCCCCTTTAACAAATAAAGGAACTCCAGGATCAAGAGCTGTATACCAGCTAACTCCAACATCATCCGCCCAGGTATGTGATTCCATCAGCGACATACAGAGATGATGCATTATTCCTGATAATCGGCCCCTGCTGACTCCATAAGTGGGATCGCCAAACTCAATCTCGGCTCTGTAAGTATCTCGCAAAGCATCCCAATTATCATCGATACCGTTAAAGCATGCGAAATCAGCGTCAATTGTATTCCAGAAATTATCGAATATCTGGAGTTTATCGGCTTTCAGCCATCCCATGCCCCAGGTATCGTCTATCGCCTGGTTCCAATCAGTGATCGTGTAATGCCCCGGTTTTTTCGTTATGTGCTCGGGACTATAAGTTTTGGGCATGAATTGCTTTTTGAAAAATAAGGGATCGTCATCGTATATTACCGGCGCTTGTTGCTGTCCGAAGGCCGGTATCGAAATGAGAACTGCTACACAAATTAGTAATAGTCTTCTTAAGTTGACAGCTGACGAAAATGGGTGGGGCATTTCTGATCTCCTCGTAATATATTAATAGGTTATTTACTATCCCTCTGGCGGGCAATCTTCGCAAGGTACCAACTCCGGCTCGCCGGTTTTGAGTTTGGAGAAAGCGGAAATCACATCGGCGACATTGAAGCCGCAGGAACTGTTGACATCCATGGCCGCCGCCCACTCTTCACCGCTATATGGCGGGCATTCGCAAACCATCCCCGGATCAGGTGAGCCGGTTTTGAGCTTGGAGAAAGAATCGATTATATCTGAAATGTTGAGAGCGCCACTGTTGTTGAAATCGCCGATGACATAATCGCAGGGCGATTGCATCATGATATTGACATAGGTAATCTCCCCGAGGGTTATTGATACGTCTTCGACAGTTATCTCTACATAATCGGGATGCCTGAAGCGAACGTCATAAGTACCGGTAATTAAACCCCCGATCGTATATTCACCATCAGGGTTAGAATAATCCATCCTGGTAAACCCTATGGTTTTTACATATGCGTTATCGATCGGATTTGAATCTTGGTCAGTTACGACTCCGGCTACGATCCCCGACGGCCCGCCTGCGTATTCGAACAGATGCGCTACCATAGCGCTCAGGGCATACGACGGTTCACCGTTAGTTAGAACAATGACTCCTGTGTTTTCCTCGGGATAGAAAAACATCCTGGTCTCAATTCCCGAATACATGCCACCGTGACCCCATACCGCTCTGTGGCCGAAATACGTCCAGTACCAGATAAGGCCATATGTGTCATTTAGATCAGGATATTGTATTGTAGTCATCAATTCGACCGTTGAAGCTTCCAGAATCCTGGTATCATCGATCTGCCCGCCCTGCATAAAAGCTATCAGATGTCTTGCTAGTTCAGGAGTGTTGGATCTAAGGAAGCCCGACGGATACCACGGATAGCCCAAATGGTCGAGGCGGATTTGATTATATCCATTCCAATGATACGGCACGGCAAGATTGTCAATATTTAATTCGCTCAGGAACCAAGCTGTTTCATCCATTCCCAGGGGATCGAAGATATTCTCGTTACAATACTGGGAGAACGAGTTATAATTTGGACTAATCTCCTCAACTAAGTACGCGAGCAAGGCGGCTCCAACATTGCTATAATGGTATTCGGTTTCGGGTTGAGAATTGCGCCAGTTGCAGGACGAATTATAATATATCCCTCCTGGTACGAGGTATTCTTCCACGAATTCGCTCAGAGGAATGAGAGGATCTTCCCCAGGCGTCTCCAGTTCCAACAATGTATCCCAGCAATCATCTATGCTGGAAACATGAGACAAAAGGCTGCGAAATGTAATTGGGATCGTTAGATGATTCGGATTTCGTACGCTGAAAGGCAAGTAATCGTTGATGTCATGATCCAGCTCGAAAAGGTCCTCCTCCCAAAGCTACATAATAGCCGTAGCGACAACCGTCTTGGAGATAGAGGCCAGCGTGAACAATGTTGTGTTTTCCACAGGACTGTTTTCTTCGATATTCGCCAGGCCATACGCACCGGTCCAATCGATCTCGCCGTCTTTGATTATGCAGGCAGCCGCTCCCGGAATATGGAAAGTCTCTATTTGCGTCTCCATAAACCAGTCCATATCGTCAATCTCAGATTCATATATCCGCAACTCGAAATCGTCGGCGAGACTTCCATAACCATCCACAATTATCAGGATCTCCTCGCCGGCATCGAGATGTATATAGCGTATCTTTGCCCTCAGGTAACAGGTATCATCTCCTCCGCATATGAAATCATCAGGATAAGTCGGTTCGTCGGGGCAGGTAAACTTATAAAGAAGAAGACCGTTATCGAAATAACTTCCACAAAGCGAGATTGTATATTCTGCGGCGGCAGGGGCGGTCCATTTATACGCCACGTCGGGACCGGCGCAAACCAGGTCGGGGTTCTTGGTTTCATTGGGGTTGTCGGGATCGGGCCAGTTCCCCCGCCAGCAGGGTGGTCTCTCGGAAAACGGACCATAGTCGCTAGATGCTCCTACCGTTGTCCCTGCCACCTCGATTGGCAGTAACATACCGGTAAGATCGATATAATCGGAGCAATCGCCGCTTGTTATTATGGGATCGTCAGGATTGGGCGGTTGCCCGGCATCCTTTATCAATGACGGTTTTTCGAATTCCTCGAAATCGCTTAGCATCGGATCATCCATCATAGGATTATCCGAGTATATTACCGGCGTTGTCGCCTGGCCAAAGACCTGGACCGTCGTCACAGCATGAAAGCATAGTATCAAAACCATTCCGAATATCCTGGCAACCCTTGACGAATACAACATTTTTACCTTCCTTCCGGTCGGACGGACTATCCCACGTAATTGCTTTTGATTTTTTAAGATACAGAAACTAAAAGCAGCCAATTCAATATAAGTGGATCAAGTAATCGGTCAAGAGAAAACAATAATTGATATTATTATCTATTAAAGAGTCCTCGCCGATTTAACTTCAAAAGTAATCAACCTGCGGTACTCTTATGGAAATGATGAGAGACAAATCTTAGCATAAAGTATAATTGCCTGACCATAAAAAGAGTGTATTGCCATAGCCTGCTTTGCCTTCTCGCAGTTAATTGAATACTACGTGTATATTTCCGCGATAATACATATATTACTCACATGGAGAAAACATCTGCCATATTAAAGATATCACCAACAGCCCATACGGGATAAATCCGACATTAAAGGAGCCTTTGTGAGTGAAAAAGTGCTAATAGGTCAAGGACGTAAGATCGTGGAATTACCGCGAAACGAATGGGAACAGGGTTTGTCTCAGGCACCGGCGGCTATTGCGGATCTATTGAAATTTATGTCCGCTGACCATCACCTCGTGCGCAATTTCGCGGTTCGGGAAATTCCAAATGCGGGCAAGCCTCTCTCACCCGAGTTTATAGCCAAAAAGTTGAAAATGCCATTACGACGAGTAAATGAAATACTCATCGATCTTGAGAAGCATCTTGTATTCCTGTTCAGGAACAGTGCCGGCGACGTTACCTGGGCATATCCGGTGACATGCGAAACTACTCCTCATCATTTCACGTTTAAGTCCGGCGAACAAACCTATGCCGCCTGAGCGGTCGATACGATTGCGACGCCTTTCGTGCAAGGGCGCTTGAGAAATCAGCAGTTGTCGACACAAGTCAAAACCGAATGTGCGCAAACCGGTCGATCGATTGTAATGAAAATCGACAGCGATCTAGACATTAATATCTTGCAAGGCGGACCGGGCCCGATAGTTTTTGTGCCCCCTCTGGATTTGCCCAATTGGAGTGATCCGAGTATCATCGACAACTTCTGACGCAAGTCGGTATTCTTCTGGTCAGAAGAACATTCGAGAGAGTTCTGGGTAAAATCCGACCTTGTTGGAGATTGATTCTACTCATTGGAGCAAGCTGTTTATTCAACACGCGTTTTCCAGAGAGCTTTGTTTGCGTTCAAGTAGCCGAAGTGAGCTTACACTGTAACGAGTAAGGCCAAATTAACCGCCCGGGCTCATAAGCTACGCTAATGTTTGCCTATCGGGGACGTCCAAGATTGTAGGGGTCGATACCCTCTTGAATCGAGGGATAGTCAGCGGGCATGTTTATGATCGTGGCCAAAAATAATTCATATCATATCAAGTTGTTGGCGATCCCCTAATAAATGCTGTGAAGAAGTAAGTGAAACTATAGAATCACCTCAAAATTTATTGGACATCTCCTATATGTATCGCAGTCTGTCACTCCGTTTCAAATTGATACGGTAATTACAACATCTTAATAAATAGAGGTTTAGGAGTATTTTTTAACAGTATTATGGGGAGCCTCTCGTAAAAAACATCCTCTCGCAATCTCGGTTGCGAAAATGAATCCTTTGAACGATAATCGGTTACCAAAGATCGTATGGGGTGAATCCCATAAACGGATGAGAATCCGGGTTTCTTTCGCATAACTTTCAGATCGTAATCGCTTGACTTGATACGGATTACGTCAATCCGACAGGTCGGCAACATTGTTGCTTTATCCTTATTATAGAAAAACTAAAGATAACCAGGAGGGGTGATGTTCAGAAAATTACTTTCTGTGATCCTCGGCGGTGCGCTATGTATGATCGCTATCGGGGATAATCCTTTGGCGCAGGAAAGCGCCTCAATTCAGTCTATAGCGACTGTTGTTTCAACTCTGTCCGTAAACGGTACCAACGATATTCAATTCCAAACGGTAAGCCTGGGCATAAATAAATCGGTCGATAAAACTGACGTCGGCCTGGCAGGTGAATGGACCGTTTCAGGTCAGTCCGGGGAGGAAGTTACGCTCGATTTTGTGGTCCCGGTAAATCTGACCTCCGGCGCCAACAATCTGGCGATCAGCTTTTCCAACATCGACGCGTCGTATGCCAATGATCCGTTAAACGATCAGTCTAATCCGACCGCGGCCATCGATCCGGTCGTAGTAACCACTACGAATCTTGGAGCTGGTGGAGGGTTGATGGTCTGGATCGGCGCTACCGTTAATCCGACCGCAGGCCAGGCTAGCGGGGCGTACAGCGGAACGGTGGAACTGTTGGTAACTTTGACCGGTAATTAACGGACCGGCCGCCAGAAACTAAAAATAGTATTTTCAACAAAAGTAAGGAACCTCTCCCCTTATTATAACGGGGCGTTTTTTATTTTTTCCGCGATTCTTATATATAGTGTAATCGTATGAATTTGATATTCTCTTATGATTTTCAATTCATGGCGATTATTCTTTGGGCACTATGGCGAAATTAATATTCTCGATAAACGTCCCGCCCTCGACCGGCTCGACCAGAAACTCGATTTCGTTTGGCCGCGATACATAGCCGTATTTTTCCAGTTGCTCTAAATCTATATAAGCCCGATAAAGTCCGGGAACCAGGCCCAGATAATAAAATTCGCCGTTGGAGAAAGTGGTTATCTCCGTTATGCTCACTTTGGAGAGATTGATCAGATTCAAGGTGATGCCACCCTGGCCTGTCTCAACGCCGTCGATTCTTCTTACGATCTTTCCGCTTATTTGGCTGGCCGTTACCAATGGCACGTCGATAGCGGTTACGATATTGGGATTACAATTTATTTCGTAATTGTCGTGGGCAGGAACCAGCAGTGGATTATCAAGACTGTTTTGGTCAATTTCCACCAGGTATTGATCATACGCCCGCAGGCCCTCATAATAATAACGTTTTTCCTTACCCTTACGGCTTTCCCGCCCCCCTCGTATCTTGGCTTTTAGTCCGGGGATGGACTCTTCGTTCTGGTCCAGTATCCCGTTGTAGTTCAAATCAAGGAAAGGCCGTACCACGGCTGAACCGTAACCGACCCCGTTTCTTCGGGTAAATCGCAGTCTGCGGGCTTCTTTGTCGTACTGTACAGAGCCTCTCTGTGTTTGGGTAACCGATGATATGCCATCGGAATGGATTGCCCGGGATGAGAAATCGGCGAATGAACTCAGGAGCCTGAAAGTCAGCATAAAAGTCGACGAGCGGGAGATTTCGTTTCGCTCAAAAGAAATAGAAAGCTGTCCTGATTTAAACATCCGCTTATTAATCTGAATTCCATAACGCTCGAGCCGGTTTATATCATGATCATACGAAATTCTAAGCTGTGGTCTCAGCCATCTAATAAACCTCGGCGAGGCGAAAAAGTGACTCGATATCTTACTGTCGATTCTATCAGGGTAAATCGATATTTTTGACTGTCCCATGTAGTTATAATAAAATCCCAATAGCGACGTATTGAATCCGTAGTTCATGTTTATCGAATTATAGAGAGGAAACCTGTTCCAATGCGCCGAATATCGAAGGCTGTAGTAGCGATGGCCGATTTTAAGAGGAGAGGATGCCGAAAATGACAACCGGTGGATCTGTCCTAGCTTATTTCTGAATCGGTTTTTAAAATACCGGGTAAAACCGAAGTCAATATTTATCATCGTCGGCTGTATATAATTTAAGCCGATACTGGAGGCGTATCCGGGTGCCAGGGTCGCGTTTGCCGTCATGTTGCCGGCGATCTGCCCTGTTAATTCACCGGAGACTATCGGCTTTTCGCCGTCCGTCCCGTTTACAGGAATATCTGAACCGATCCCTGCGGTAAGAGCGTTGGTTATTCCATAGAAACCGCTGGTTTGAACGTAATTTTTCTTTTCATTATTGACGTCCGATAATCCTGACGCGATATAATACTCGAATCTCTTTTTGGGAATTAGATTATAAGGGATACCGACATGCCTTCTCTCCGTTAAAAACTCCCCGTTCGGTCCGTACATTTTTAAGGTAATATCGGTTGTCCCATAATTGATTTCGATATTAAAATCGTATTCCCCGGAATAATCGGTATAAGTAAAATCGGTCAATTGATTATTAATATATAGCTCCACTTCCCAACCATCCTCAAGTTGCCCGGAAAGATTAATAGTCTGGAAAAACTTCCGCTGAGTTTGGGGTCTATTGGTAATTAATGCCCCCTTTAACTGCCTGGCAAGCAAACCGCTTGTATAAACATCTCCCAGTTCAATCTGCGATAGATAATTGTTTTGTCCCAGGTAGTAATGCCACTTATATCCCAGCTGGTTATTGTCAAATCCGGTAATTGAGTTTCCGCCTCCCGAAACAA
>JAZGHS010000094.1:0-8402 GCA_036481315.1 Candidatus Zixiibacteriota bacterium
CTTAATTTGGATTTAACCTGACTACCGCCTGAATTGTTCCCAACTTATTAAACCAATTGGGGTTAACGTAGGCAAAAGAGTCTAAAATATATAATTACAACAAACTGAAATTTTAATTCTAGATCAATTCGATCCCGATTTACAAATCGGGTGTTTTGGAACCTCAGCCGGGGCCGCAATGAGCGCAGGCTTTGATCCGCTCGGACAGAAGCAAGACGTCGATTTGCGCGTCGATAATTGTATTGCCGTTATCGTAATCAACGCTTGCGATAGTGCAGGTATCGTCGATCCCCCCGGATAAATTCCCGACATAAACCGAAAGAACTGATTTTATGGCTATGCTATGTTTTAGTCTTAGAAATTCCTCGGGATGATTTTCCGGACGATGCTCCTTTTGTTTGTCATAATCGTCGGTATCCAGAAGATAATTGACGGATCTCCCACGCAACTTATCGAGCAATAGCGATTCGATCCCGACCGCTCCACCGCAGGTTTTTTTGGTGAGGCAATAGGATTTCAAGCGGTCGCAGTCATCCAGGACAATTTCGATGTTTTCGGTGATATCGTTACAGGGCATACTTTTCTCTCTGGTATTTAATTCTTTCTCAATCGAATGTTCGGTATAATATACATCGACGGGTTTATTGTCAAGAACAGAGTCTATCGAAAATGGTGGAATAGAAAAAGGACCGGCCTATCTATGACCGGTCCTCCAAAAATCGATGTCGGTAATTTATTGGGTGAAAGAGTCGCTATGGAATTTAAGCACTCCTCTTAACCTCTCTCCGATAAATGTGGAGTGATCGGGAACAAAGATATCCTCGAACCCGCCGTAGACTTCGAACTGATCGATATCGTCACCGGCAACTGCCTGGAAAACCAGGGCATGTCCGTATAAGGCCAGATCGTCCTCCGCACCGCAGTCAACGTAAATATCGGTGTTGGCAAGCGCAGGGCCGTACCCGCCGGAATATAATGCGGTAACGTCATTGGCCATCCATCGATTCCAGATCGGTAGTGCAACTTCACCGTCGGCGCCAAACGGCAGATCGATCTTACCTACAAACCCGGTGCCCTCTGAAACGAACAGATGAGCATAAGTTGTGTCGGGATCGCTCGGATGATGGGGGCTGAACGCGGCGCCCATAGCGAACATCATGTTCGAAAGACTTTTTCCCGGGCCCGGAGCTATATTGTAAAAAGCCGTTGTATCTCCGGGTGTGAAACCGTTTTCGGCGTAAACGAACGGTAACAGTTCCAGTATACCGAGGAATGTGGCGCTACCGGGATCGGCGGGATTATAATCTCCCCAGAACGCCAGCGGACCGGACATCGAAGCGGCCGAGCCGAACATATCGGCTCTCAGCATAGCCAGCTTAATCGCGCCGTAGCCACCCATGGAATGGCCGGCGATACCTCTGTTTTGCCTGACAGGATCGGTATGGAACAAAGAATCAATAAGGGGGACGACTTCGTCGGTAATGAAATTCTGCATTAACCCGGCGTATGACTGAGTGGTATCCGGTTGCGCCGCCAAAGTATCTGGATAGGCAAATGAATTAGTATAGAAACTTCCGCCTAAGGCGTTGCCGGCGTCGGGTGTAACCACTATCATCGGTTCGACTTCGCCATTGTAAATCAATTCATCCATGGCGTCCTGCAGGCCGAAGAGGGTTTTAAAATAAATATTGTCGCCACCGTAACCATGCAGAAGGTAAAGCACGGGGTATGTAGCGGCACCTTCCGGATCGTAGCCCGGAGGCGTGTAAACCAAAACGTCTCTAGCGGGCGGATCGAGCATCATATCACCCAAAACCGATTGAGATTCAAAAGAGAGGTTCCACAAAAGTCCCTGCGGATAATCCGGATCTACGGGATTTTCTCTCTTGGAGCACTGTATAGTCGCAGTTAATACTACGGCAATCAAAAGTAAAATCGTAATTTTTTTCATCTTTTTCCTCCCCCTTAAAACCTATATGTCAATGACACGTGAGAGGCATATAGCGTACTTTCGAAAAATCCCGGGTAGTTGTCAAAAAGCCCGTCGCCGTTGGCATCGGTAAGGTCGGTTATTTCCCTGTCCGCAAAACTTATATACTCGAAATTGTAAGAGAGCTCAAAATCGCTAAAAAGCAGGGCGGTTCCCAGATTCAGCGAATGCTTATCGCCGAGATCGGGGATCAGCGGTGAAAAAGTTTCGTCGGGGATAGGGCTGGGATCGAAATAATATCCGAGCCTTATCGCCAGGGGATCGGCAGCCCAGTATTCGGCTCCGAAGGAGAATCTGAGGGTGTTTTCCCAGTTTAGCATGATGGGAGAATCTTCCGCCGGTTGACCGATCGGATCAACACCGTCGAGTTCTATCAATATCGAATCGAGAGCGGACCATTGAGTATAGGCAACCTCTCCTGAAAAGGTAAGTTTCTCTGTGGGCTTAAAAGCCAAGCCGAAACCGAAATCGGCGGGAGTAGTCACGTCGGCCGTGGCATCGGGCTCCGACGTTAAGTTGTCGGTGCCGAACAGGAGACGAAGCAGGGCAATTTCCGCGGGGCTGGCGCCGGACGCCTCTTTGTTGGCGATCAGGATATCTTTAAGTTCATCGTTGTCGAAAACGTAAAGTTCGTGGCTGGCGATTCCCTCCATTTTCAGGGTGGTACCGGTGCGACCAGACAACCCGAATTGTAATTTATCGGATAATTTGTAAAGAACCCCGAAATTGGCCCCGTAACCCCAACCGTCACCATCGATTTCGATATCGAGCAGGAGATTTTCGTGGGGAATCGGTATTCCCGAGGGAGTTAGAACGGTCTTTTTAAATATGATACTCCCGTGTTGTAACGATATGCCGAGACCGAGGCTCAGCCGGTCGTCCATAAATGATTTAGCTACCGTGGGATGGAAATCGATAACTTTGAGATCCGATTTGTGATCGTACCAGGGATATGGAACTCTAATATCCATGGATCTGGAAGGATTAAAAAGATCCCACTCGCTGGAAAGGCCGTTGGGAACAAATATCGCCAATCCCGCGGTTATCCCCTCTACATTCTCGAGCTTGAAAAATCCTCCGACATCGGGGATGAATAGCGTTTTGTCGTTAGGATAACGAATATCCCCGTTGCGATACCCGACCTCAACACCACCGTAAGTGATCGAGGGAGTATATTGTATCCTCGGATTGAGGAAGACGCCCATTCCGGTAATTTCGGATTGTTCGAGTTGGGTTAGACCGGCCGGATTCCAGTAAGCGGCACTCCAATCGTCAGCCAGACCTCTGAACGCTCCACCCATGCCGATCGCCTTGGAACCGACTCCGGAAAGGGCGAAGCCTCCCGCGAAAACGTTACCGACAGCGAGGCTCAGGGCGATCAGAGCCACGACAAGAACAAACCCCGGCGAAGACCCGCGACCGCGAGACGCGGTAAGAGTCTTTGCGAATTTCTTAGCCATCTGCTTCTCCTGAATTGTGTTTTAGATACCCTTCTTCATTTTCAAAAAACAATAATATATCAATTTTCATTCAATTCGGCCAGATATTTTTTGGCCTCCTTCTTATATTTTTCATCTAACGGTCTTTGCGCTTCGAGTTCCAGGCACTTCTCGAACTCCGCCCGGGCAGCATCATCGTTGTCAAGCCTCCTATACGTGATACCCATCTCCAGATGATGGTTAACGTAATCGGGATTAAGCTCAACCGCCCTTTTCATATATGCGAGAGCGTCCTTTTTATTGGCGGCCCCGAGACCCATCGGAATCCTTAAGAATCTGGACTTTTCCCCGACCTCCCGATGCCATCGTCCCAGAATATGCCAGGCGCCGTCGTGAAGCGAGTCTATTTCCAACGCCCTCATAGACTCTTTTCTCACTTTTTTGGCAAGGCTGGCCGATTTAAATATCCCTTTGAACAGGGCGATCTTCCCCAATGATCGGGATAACTGGAAATGAGCTTCCGCGTTAACTTCGTTTAACTCCAGGGCGCGCGTTTCAGCATCACGGGCATCCTCGAATACAGCAAGCTGAGAGTCTTTTGGCGTGGTTTCCCCCAACAAGTTCAGGCTTCTGCCAAGCTTCCAGAATGACTCGGCATTGTTACTGTCGGCGACGCAGGCCTTACGGTAAAACGTAATTGACTCCCCATACTGATGCAGTCCATAAAGGGAATCACCACTTGTCAACAATCCGCCAAGGTCTTGCGCGAGGCATGGTATACCTGAAAGCAAAATCACGACAATAAATACGGATAATATTCTACGCATATTCACTCTCCCCGATAGAAGGTCCGAACCATCCATACCGAAATTGTCCCTCCCGCAGCATAAATCGACGGCAAAGTTACAAAAATAGATCGCCGGTGTCAATAGTTTCGATAACCATCGTTGACATTATTGTATGGTGGATTTTTCTTTTTGGGAAGGGTTGTTTTTCATAAGATGTCTCATCGTTCGCATAACTTGAAAACTTTTTAATACGTTTTTAAATTTCTTCTCTGTAAGCTACGTCAACTTTGAGCAGTTACAAATTTCTTAAAATGTGTTCGGTTTAAATCTTGACTTTTCACCTTCCAAATAATTTTATAGAGCACACGAAAGATGTGATGGATGCGGATGTTCCTCGGTATAGTAATAGCCCCCCGCCACCATCTGAATTGCCGGCGTTGTAAAAGTTATTTTTTAGAGTAGAAGTTAACGCGGCCGAAAATTTTGGGTGTCGATTGTAATCGTCGCTCTTTTTGACAACGGATCAAAATGGAATTCGAATCAAGCTACACGCCCGAAAAAGCCTGGGCGCAGGTACTGGAAGCAATAAAACCGGAAATCCCACTACAGAGCTTCAACACTTGGTTTAAGTCCACAATCGGAACTTTCCTCGATGACAGGACTTTCAGGATTTCCGTTCCGAATAAATTTGCCTCGCAGTGGATAGAGGGAAAATTTAAAGACGTTGTCGAAACAGCCATAACGGCGAATCTCGGTTCGGCCAGACAGCTCGAGTTTACCGTTAATTTGAATGCTAACGATATTATCAAAACCCCCGAGATTTCATCCGTAAAAACGGCTTCTTTAAAAACCAGCGTATCCAACAATATTTATACAAGTACCGAACTCAATCCGAGATATTCGTTCGAGAGTTTCGTCGTGGGAGACTCCAACAGGTTCGCTCACGCCGCCGCCCTGGCCGTGTCCGAGGATCCCACACGCACCAAGTATAATCCGCTATACATCTATGGCGGCGTTGGACTGGGAAAAACCCATCTGGCTCAAGCCATCGGGCGTAATGTTGGTAAAGAGTTTTCGACCTTGAAAATTCTCTACGTAACATCCGAGAAGTTCACAAACGATTTTATCGACGCTATAGCGCGATCGCGGACATCGGAGTTCGCACGGCTTTACAGAAGCGTAGACCTTTTGCTCCTCGATGATATTCAATTTTTAGCCGGTAAAGAGGCTACCCAGGAACAGTTTTTCCATACCTTCAACGCCTTATACCAAGCGGGAAAACAGATCGTGCTTACCTCCGACCGCTCGCCACGGGAAATTAAAGGGCTGGAAGAGAGATTGCTTTCCCGGTTCCAATGCGGGCTGGTAACCGATATTCAAGCCCCGGATTTGGAAACACGTATCGCCATACTGAATCAGATTGTCGAGTCCGATGGTCTTTCCATACCACCCGATGTCATAAGTTATATTGCTAATAACATCACTAAAAATATCCGTGAATTAGAAGGTTCCATAATAAGACTATTGGCATACGGATCGCTAACGGGTAAACAAATTGATACGATGTTGGCGTACGAGGTGCTCAGGGTCGCTTTCACCACCGAGCGCTCGATAACCGTCGAATCTATAATCCGGTCGGTTTGTGATTATTATCAGGTAAAACCGGAACAGTTAAAATCCCGAAGAAAAACCGCCGATCTTGTAAGAGCACGTCAGGTAGGCATGTTCCTTTGCCGAAAACATACCCCGAAGTCTTTAAAAGTAATAGGGGCGGAACTCGGCGGGCGCGACCACTCCACGGTTATACATTCCATAAACATCGTAACCGATGGTATAGAATTGGACTTGGCCTTGAGAGTCGATGTCGAATCTATAGAAAATCTGCTTAAAAGTTGATTTTTAGACATAGCCTCGAATATCATTCATAAAGAACATAACCGAATCTATTCTAAAAAGAGCGGTCAATTACGATTGTATGGTATGTATACAACCTGTTGAAATCTATGGACATAAACAGCAAATTTATCCCTACAAGGCGGTTATCTACAAACAATAAATTTATGTCGTCTGAAAATGCTTATTTTATGTTGACACATTTCGTTAACGATAATATTATTCCACGTGCCACCGGGAGAGTAACTTGGCTCCACGGCAACATGTTAGAGGGTGGATTTCGGAGATATTAACATTTCAACCCCCTTTAGTATGATTATTACTTATATAATAGAATAATAATAACGTTCCTCTGAAGCAGAGAGGTGTCCCCGGAGGAGGGAGAAATGAAGTTTAAAACCGACCGGGCAAATCTTCATAAAGCGACTTCGAAACTTCTAAGTATAGTTCCACCTAAAACGACATTGCCCATTTTATCTAATATTCTTTTCGAGCTTGAAGAAGGTAAACTTTCACTTAAGGTTACCGATCTGGATGTTTCTATGACGGTTACACTTGATGTAGATACTCAGAAAACCGGATCTATAGCCGTTCCGGCTAAAATTTTCAATGAGATTGTAAGGGAACTACCTGATTTCGATCTTGAAGTCTCTAGTTTTGAAAACAGGTTGGAAATAAAATGCGGATCAGGCGTCTATAAGATGTCAGGACTACCGCCGGACGATTTCCCGAAGCTTCCCGACGTTCATGTAGGACGGCAGGTAAAAATTGACGGCGCGATATTGAACCGAATTATCAAAAAGGTTCTTTTCGCAGTTTCCAGGGACGAGACAAGACCATCATTAAACGGCGTTTTCTGGCATTCCACCGATGAGGGTTTGAGCCTGGTGGCTACCGACGGTCACAGACTGGCCAAGATCATTAGAAAAGACCTGAAAATAGGCGGATATTCCAAGGATATCATTGTCCCGCCAAAGGTTCTGGATAATCTCGTTCGCTTAATGGGGGAGGACCCCGGAGAAATTGGCGTAATAATCAACGATAGTTCGATAGTTTTTCTACTGGAAAATGACATTTTGACATCAAGGCTTCTAGAGGGTCCTTATCCGAATTACGATCAGGTAATCCCGAAAGACAACAACAAAGTACTTTCCCTGGAGCGCGAGTTACTCAGCTCGGCGTTGAGAAGGGTTGCCGTTTTATCTAATTCCCTTACCCATCAGGTAAAATTCGGATTAAAGACTGACGAGCTCGAGCTTTCGGCCACCAATTTCGATTTTGGCGGCGAGGCTAAAGAGAAGCTGTCTGTCGGATACAAGTACGAGGATTTAGAGATAGGATACAACGCTACTTACGTGATGGATATTCTCAAGCATGTCGATGGCGAAGAAGCGAGTTTCGAATTGAATACCGCGACAACCGCGGCCATTGTGAAATCATCGAAAGAAGAGAACAACGAAGATTATTTCTTCCTTGTGATGCCGCTTCGGTTATTGGATTAGCGGTCGTGCCGGTCATGATATGCGAATAGACCGAATAGTATTAAAGAATTTCAGGAATTTTAAGAATATAGAAATTGCCCCTTTTACCGAGGGGCTTAATTTCTTCTATGGGGCAAACGGCGCCGGCAAATCGAATATCCTGGAGGCCATAGGGTTATCGTCGCTGGCCAAATCATGCCGGGGATCTGTCGATTCCGATTTGGTGAAATTCGAATCGAGATCGGCCATTGTGGAAATAAGCGGCGAAGTTCAAAAAAAAAAGTCGATATTAAATTTTCCATAAGCGGTTCGGGTAGGAAAAACGTGGTGGGGCCGTTCGGCAGGTCTATGCGTGTTTCCGACGCGGTCGGGACGTTCGCTATAGTGTTCATTCTTCCGGAGGATGTGAATATCACCTCGGGTTCACCGCGAAGCCATCGCAACTTTCTCGATATTTATATTTCTCAATTATCTCAAACTTACTTGAGAAGCCTTATCGAATACCAAAAGGTTCTTAAGCAGAGAAACGCTCTATTAAAAAAAATAAAAGAGAAAAACGCAGAAATTGCTCAACTTGATGCCTGGGATGAGGGAGTTATTCAATGGGCCCTGGAGGTCATGAAAGCGAGAAGCGAATTTATCGATGAAATAACGCCGAAAGTAAAGAGCATATCAACTAAACTTTCGGGTGCTCTCGATGATATAGCGATAGCTTATAAGCCGAAAATGAGGATTTCGGATTTTACCGATCGGGAATCAGCTGTCGATACTTTGCGCGCGGGGCGAGGACGCGATATCCGGATCGGGGCGT
>JAZGHS010000095.1:0-25370 GCA_036481315.1 Candidatus Zixiibacteriota bacterium
AACGCCGGCCTGACATCAGCCATCCTGGCAACCAAGGCGCAATCTTTAATTTTGAAAGGTTTCATCTTGTCTTGAATCTCATTTCCGCTCTGAAAAGTTCCCGTTGAATTTTAAATTACGTTTAAAACAAGTGCCTTCTCCATTATTAAACTAATCGGCAGAGAATTATATCCCCTTTTTCGCCTATTTCGATTAACGTTTCAGAATTGATCAGATTGGATAAATCCGGCTGTATTTAGCGCCTGTTTTCCTATAAAAATTAAGCGGAAACCGGTCCGGGGAATTGATGGTTAATTGCTATTTTGGAGAGTTAATCCTAAACGGAGGGAAAATGCCAAAACCAAAACGACATATTTTCGTCTGTAGAAATTACCGGGATGCCGATTCCGGCAAGCATTCCTGCGAAGCTCGGGGCGCCGCTGAGATTTTCGAGGCTTTTAAAAACCTCAGAAAAGAGGCGGGGATAGCCGAGGAAACGAAACTTACCAAGGTCCAGTGTTTCGGCAAATGCATGCACGGCCCTAACGTGGTAATATACCCGGACAATGTTTGGTATTGCGGATTAAAAGCCGTCGATATCAAAGAAATTGCGGAGGAGCATTTGATAAACAATCGTCCGGTGACCGGGAAATGCATGCCGGACGATTTAATCTGATCTTTATTGGTAAACCGAAACTGTTAGCGGATAGCTGTAGGGGTTATCAGAATCATCAAATCGGTTTTACTATTTTGTTTTGTACGATGTTTGAAAAGCTCACCCAGGAACGGAATATCGGATAACAGCCAGATTCCCTCTGTGTTCTCGATTACGTTTTCCTTCATCAGGCCTCCGATTACCAGAGTCTCCCCGCTTTTGACTATGACGTCGGTCTGAACCGAGCGTTTAGAGGTAATGGGTTGTCTGTTATCCGTGGGCCCTACCCATCCGGTAATCTCCTCGACAACCGGTTCGCATTTTAAGGTAATGTAGCCGCTTTCGTTCAGGATGGGGGTTACGCTCAACGAGATCCCGATATCCTTATACTGAAAAGTGACAATATCCTGAATGGCCGCGCCCTCGGTAAACCTGTTAACTGTCTGAATCGGTATAGTGGTGACAACGTCGATTACAGCCGGTCTGCCATCCGTGGTAGTTACCGACGGGCTTGAGAGCAATCTCGATTCGCCGTTGGAGTGAAGGAATTCCATGAGAGCCGAAACCTCCGAAATAGTCAGGGTGCCATAGGTGAAGGAACCCGCTTTAACAGGCAAAGTGGAAAAGGCGCTCAGTTTCTCAGGCGATTGGGCGTTAGATTGTCCGGCGCCGTCAGCGTCTGTGATTTTAGCGGTCAGGCTCTTGCTCCAATCGAAGCCGAAAGACTCGTCTTCATTGACATTAGTTTCTATCAATTTTACGCTTATGGCCACCTGTACCGGTTTAACGTCGATTGTATTTATAAACTCCTCGACCAGCGGGATTATTCCCGGGATATCGGTTACGGTAATGATGTTTGCGGGGAAACCGCTCGATGTTTCATCACTTAAGTTTTGTCCCCCGACAACTACCTGTACCTTGCCCCTTGACGAAATCATATTTTTAATCTGCTGTTCGATCTGGCGGGCGTCGAGGTAATTCAACTTGAAAACCCTGGTGATCATCTCCCCCGGCGCCTCCTCGGAAACCGGCTTTACAACCACAATATCGCCCACAGTAAAATAAGAATACCCCGATACGCTCAATAAAGCGTCGAGAACATCGCCTACGGAAACGTCGGTGAGGCGCGCGGTGACATGTTGTTCACCCAACCCGCCCATGACTACATCGAAACCATTCATTCTGGCCAAGAGCGATAGCGCCGATCCGAGAGGAGTATCTTCATAATCGACACTTACTATCTGTCTCAGCCATAATGGCTCACCGGTATCGGCAGACAATCCCGGCATGGAATCAGGAGTCGTTTTGATCGATAGTTTTATACCGTCGGAGATTTCATAGGCGGTATAGCTATATTCACCTTCGATTTCGCATATCAAATTTATAATATGATTCTCCTGAAAATCCGGTTGGAGAACGATTCTATCGATAGGATCGGAATACGTTAATTCAACGGGAGTCTCGGAGAGACGGCCGTTTTCGATCTTAACTACGATTCGTTTCGGATTATCGAGGGTGAATGTTTCGAACGCCGGAATACCATCTCCCGTAATGACCAGTAAAGTCGAATCGATCTTGTCGACACTCTTCACAGCTTTAATCGTAAATAAATCCTCGGCCGCCGAATCAGATGTCATAGCGGCGAATATTATCAGCGTGGCAATACAATATCTAAATAACATTTTCATCCTCCGAGTTTTATCCATATTGAGCCATCGGGCCCGCGGAACCGGGCGGCCTTACCGGCGATCTCATCGAGCCGCCATTCGCCGACGATCTCCCCTATCCGCGTTACCTTTCCGTTAACCACAGCCATCCATATTCCATTGCTGTATGAAATCGCTGACAAGCGCGGTTTAAGGCCGGCGGTCGGTTCTTCATGTCGATTAGCCGACGTATTCAATTTATAATTCCGATTATTTAAGAAAGGATCCTTCTTCCATTCTTCGGTCCTGACCTCGGACAGTCCGGGCGATATAGCGGACATTTTTGACAAAGTAAGATCGTTAGCGGCCCTTCCGACGGCCTCTGGAGCCTCCACGATGGGAGTGCCGGCATTCGAGTTGTTAAACGCTCCGTTACCGCTTAGAAAATGGAAATAGAATCCGTAGATTACCACTATAGCAAAAAGCGAGAGGATTATTATTTTTCTAGTTTCCATCGGCTATCAACTCCTCGACTGTTTCCCTGCTGAAGAACCTGAAAGCGCCTTTCATCGACAGCTTCAGGGCGCTGCCGGTGTCATTCTGGATGGAGATTCCCATTTGTGAGACTTCCTGGAGAAAAGGGGATTTTTCAAAATCCTCGAGGAATCTACCGAGCGAGAAAAAACTCCCTGTAAACGAGATCTCGAAGGGGACAATTGAAATGGATTCATTTCGTCCCCTGATCTCGATAAACTTGGGAACATCGAGCTTAATATCCGCCAGGCGCGCGTTATTACGTCTCGCTGATTTTCTTATTTCTTTTATGAGATCATCCGGCCGTTCCGCGGGGAAAAGAGTATTCAAATACGGTTGAATCTCGTCCCGGGAGGCGGAATACCTGAGCACTACCTCCTGGCTTTTTCCCAAATCGGCCTTCATCTCCGTTATGGAATTTTCGGCGATCGATAGTTTTTTCTGAAGATCGAATTTGTATCCGGAATAGTTGATATATCCTATAACCAGGGCGATTATTATAATCGACCCCGACCATATCGTATCGATATATTTTTTAGCGATTTTCATCGGTTTTCCATATTCCGTCCAGAACGAAACTCTCGATTTTTCTGGTTCCGGAGATTTTGGTTCCCAACCTTTGCAATTTAAGCTTTCCGAACGCGCGCTCGTTAAGCGATTCCATAAAATTCATTATTGCGATATCCGCCCCGGCCAGATCGCCGTCGTAATATCCGTTAATATGAGTCTTGATCGAGCCGTTATAGTCAGATGTCGTCAGACTTTCCAGATGAACGCCTTTAGGCGTGAAGGCACTCAGGATTTTCAATATCGCGGAATAATCATTCTCACCGAATTCGAAATCTTCGCGAAGCTTTACCAGGTAATCTGTTACCGATTTGTAATCCGCCAGTTGACGATACGCTGTCGAATTCATTATCGAATTTCTTACCGATTCCCGGCGGATTAGTTCTGAGCGGAGATCCTCTGTTTTTTTATGCCAGAATCCCGCGAAAAGAATAGCCAGTAGTACTGTCGCTATGAGAAAATACTTTCTGATCTTCCCCAGTTTTTTTAATTCTCTCGCGTAGGCCAGGGATCGGGGAAGAAACTTGAATTCCATTTTATCAGCGACTACCGCTCCCAGAAGGGGGAGAAAATCGATATCTAACGATTCAAGAATATCGGGATTGTTGAAATGCGATCGTATCGATGTATCGGACGACAGTATTTCGATATTTATCCGTTCCAGGATAGACTGCCTGAGATGTTCCGCTTTATCGGGAGATACCATCAGCACAAGGCCATCGATGGTAATATCCGGGAAATAGCTGTAGAACACTTCTATGCTTCCTATAAGCTCTTCCACCGCTCGTTTTATACCCAATCCCGATTCGTTCGTATTGAAAAGCGAATCCCCCTTGAACTGGATGGGATGGGAGTATTGCAGGCCGCTGGAGTTATAAAAACCGATATTTAAGACGGTGCCGTTGTAATAAATGTAGCAATAAGCCAGATCGCTTGTTTTCACTTTCGGTCCGAGAGAGGCGAAGGCAACCGAGGTGGGCACGATTCCATTAAGATTATTACCAAGGGATTCCCAGGGATCGATCTGGTCGCGGGGTACGACCCCGGCGGCTATCGAACATCCGACGGTTATCGTGCGATCTTCCTTGAGTATAAGATAGGATTGATCAACCGGTATCGGAATAAGTTTATCGACTTCCCACGCGACGGCTTTGAATAACTCGTTACTTTTCATGCGCGGCAATTCCAACCTGCGAACGAAAAAATCGAGCCTCGAAGGCACTACTATTACATTGAAAGAATTCACAGCCTGATTTTTTTGAAGCCATCTAATACCCGCCTTATGCGTTTCGATAGGATCAGATGGGTCCACCGAGAGATCCCGAGCGTGGACTGCTCCGAAAAAGTCAATCGCGTATTTTCGGTCCCGCTCGCTCATCTTTACGAATCTGAACAAACCGTCGGTTACCTCGGTTACGACGAGCTCAGGGGATTGAAAGAACCTGCTCCAGAATCTTTTTTTATTCCCAGGAGTTGTCTTTAACTTCGCCGATTTCTCTTCGGTAATATGATTTGGGACAGATACCGGCGAATTTTTATTTAATGTCTTCATGCTATTTACGATTCCGATAGGTACGTTTGACGTTCCTAAACGGCTTTCCTCCCACGGTATCCAGGAAAATTTCAAATATCAGCCAAAACCCGAAACACCGAGCGCCTCGGAGCTTTGGCCTCTATTAGTTTATCGTCATGAATTTCCGCTATTAAACCTTAAAAATATATGGAGTTACCCTGCGAAAGCGTTGTGGATATAAGCGTTAGGGTGTTTCAATGAGAAACAAATTCGAGGAGTAGATCTTCTCTACCACAAACTTCCCGAAAACCGTAGCTGACAATATACGGTCGATCCCGGAACAACCGAAAGGTATCGAGCTGTAGTGTCATTTGTGGCTGAATAAATCCCCTTAATGAGATGATTACCGATAGGGATCACGCCGGCAAACGTGAAGAAGCCGTCGGAGCCCGGAGTGGTCGCGATCGATGTCATAGAACCGGCACCGTCGGGAATAATTATAGTTACACTCACCCCTATCGAGCTATCGCCGGGAGCCATCCCGAGACCGTCGTAAATATTGCCGTTAACGGTATTCGCGGTCAATTCTGGAATATCGCCGGCGAATTGCCTGGTGAGAGGGGAACCACCACCGTTCGAAAATATGGATACTCCCCCGCTGTAGGTATAAATATCACCCCAGGAATCCTTTTTATAATCGTCTGTGTTTTCCACAAAGCTGTTTTGAATATACGGTCCTTTCCATGTGGAATATCCGCCAGGGTTGGCGACCAGGGCGTCGAGATCGACAGGCAACGCTCCGACATCCCCGACATATCCGAAATCGGTTCGGATACCGTCGGTTATAAGTTCCGGGTTTCCGATAATAGCCCCGCTTAAAATCTCCATTTCATGTATTGTCGCTTCGACCCTTACCTTTTCCGCCGCTGGCAACATCGATTTTAATGCCACCGAAGCGATAATTCCTATAATGACTATGATAAGAATCAATTCAACAAGTGTAAAGCCCGATCCTGTATCGTGTTTGCGCATTTTTTACCTACGGAGTTACGAAGTTGAAAGAATCCCCGTTAGAGAAAACAATCTCAAATGAAATTCCGGACATATCGACAAACGATCCGCCCCCGCCAGGCGAATCCTTGAAGCTATCGAAGGCCACCGTTATTGTTTGCGACGGATCCAGAATTTGCGGCGACGAAAAAACGGCCGTCTGGCCGCTTCCCAATCTCGGGTTATTATAAACATTGGAGCCACCCCAAACCACTCTCAGGTAATAAGAGGCCGGAATTGATGTAAAATTAAGAATAACGTAGTTTACGGTTACGGGAAAGGTCCCGGCGTTTTCAATATTTAATTCGAGGTTTCGATTGCCAGGACCACTGACGACGGCACTTCCCGGTACATATCTAATCCAGCCGGAACCCGATCCTCCGCCCCCGGAACTCCAGAGACTCGAGGTAAACCGCAATTCGGTCAGAGTTATCGCGCCGGGATTAACTACAACATATTTCGAAGCGGTATCGGCAACTCCGGATACAATCGCCATTATGCGATGCAGCCCTATCGGTATAATATCGCTGAAAGAAAATTCCCCTGCTCTGGATGGTGAGATCGCGGAACTGGTTATCGAACCCGCGCCATCGGGATAATACAGGGTAATTGCCACGTTGGAGGCGCTATCACCCGGCGGCGCGCCGTTAGAATCCCGAACGAATCCAGTTACCGTATTTAACAATAATTCGACGGTTGAATTGGCGAATTGTTTGGTTACTGGAGATCCTCCTCCGTTGGAGCCGACAGTTACACCACCAGAATAAATATAAGGCTGGTTCCAGGCATCCATTTTATAACCATCAACATCCTCGACGAATCCGCGGCGAAGATAAGATCCTCTCCAGGTTAAGTATCCTCCCGGGTTAGCGACAAGAGCGTCGAGATCGGGCGGTAGCGCGCCAATATCGCCGATATAGCCGAAATCGGTCCTGGCACCGCCGGATATCAGTCTCTCGTCACCCGCGATAGCCCTGGCTATAGTCCCCATTTCCTCGGTTGTCTGATTGAATCGTTGATTATCGGAAGTATTATTTAATGATCTCGCCGCGACACTAACCAGAATCCCGATAATGACAATCACCATGATCATCTCTATCAACGTGTAGCCACGTTTATTCATGTTAAAAAACCACCGTTATTGTATCGGGTCCCCCGATACTTTTGATCGTTCTCCCCGATAAATCGTAAATGTATACAACTCCCCAGCTGTCGGTAAGGTAATCATTGTTATTCGAATCAATATATGGACCGTCCCAGCCGGTTTTGGTGAACCTGTTGTAATCGGCTACCCCGGCCGGTTTGGTTACCAGTCCCTGCAAATTCGGCGGCGGCGACCCGACATCATTTTCATATCCCCGGATACTGGTATCGACCTGACCTACAATTGCCGCCTTAAGCAAAAGAACCTCGCGTCTTGTGGTGCTGGTTTTCGATGCCTCGAGCATATTACCCATTATCGGTATCGCTACTGTAGCCAGGATACCAACGACGACTATTATTATAACCAGTTCTATAAGAGTAAACCCGGAATCGTTGATGACCCCGGGTTCATAGTTGATAATCATGGCTTTTTCTACCAGTTATTTTCGCCAGCGGAATTGGTATTCGGCCAAATCTCGCCTGTACCCGGCAGATACGCCCAACCTCCCCTGGTTCCCACAATTACTCCTTTGGTTACCCCTGTAACGATCGAATCGGGAGCGTTAGTCTCGAGCTGGTACGGATTACCGGGAAAGGCGTGCTCCATAACCACACCTACGGTACTCAGGCTGTCCATAGGCGGCCATACGGCAACACCTGTTGTCACAGCGGCGTTGGCGTAATAAATACTTACTCCCGATCTCAGACTGCCCAGAGAACCTTTACAAGCCGCTTCCCTCGATTCGGCAACGATGTTCTTGTATTTCGGTATAGCTACCGAGGCCAGAATACCGAGAACGACGATAATAATGACCAGTTCAATTAAAGTAAATCCTTTTTCCATTTTACTCATCGCGTTCCCCCAATGAAATGCTGATTTTCTACCTTTTAAAAACCTCAATTAAATTCCACATCGGCGTAAATATCGCCAGAGCGAGCACCAGGACCATCGCGGCAATCAGAACCGTCAAAACAGGCTCGATCCGGCTTGTGAGTTTTTTCGTATCGTACTCGATTTCGCCATCGAAATGCCCGGCGGTTTCCCGCAGTAAACTTTCCAAAGAACCCGATTCCAGTCCCAGGGAAAACATCTGGACGACCAGAGGACTGAAATATTTCGATTCCTTCATGGGTAGGGCCAAATTCAACCCCCCTGATAGATTTTCGCCCATTTTATTAATGACTTTAGAAAAATAATAGTTTCCAATCGAATCTTTAAGTATGGATAAAGCCCTCGATAACGGTAAACCGGCCGAAAGGAGTATAGATAACGTAAAGCATAATCGCGACATAGCGGCCTTTATATATATCGGGCTTATAATCGGCGTCGATATAGAGATCCTATCGTATACTATTGTCCCCCACTCGGTGTATCGGGCCCGCCAGAGCGTCCAGACTAACAGGGGCAAAACTACAAGAAGTATCGGCCAATAAGATCCTATAAAAGAGTTAATGTTAATTACCAGCTTTGTAGCCCATGGTAGTTCGGCCCCGTACGTGGAATATAAGCCGGCAAATTTGGGAACTACCAGAGTGATTATAACAAAAAACGCAAGAGCCATCGTAATTAAAACGTAAGCGGGGTATCTTACCGCCGTTTTGATGCTTTCTTTGATTTTCGCTTCTCTCTCCAAAAGCTCCATAGTTCTTTCAAGCATCGTATCTAAAGTTCCCGACTCCTCTCCCGCCTTAATGGCCTCGATATAGATGGACGGGAAATAACCTTCATGATTCTCGAAAGACTCCGCCAGGCTGTCCCCCCCCTCGATTGACTTTCTAACATCCGATAATATAGAATTCAGCTTTTGATCGGCAGTATCGTCGATGATGATTTGCAAAGACCGCAAGATCGGAATCCCGGCGCGTGATAATGTTAGGAGTTTTCTCGTAAGAAAGATCAGATTTTCGTGGGCAACAGATTTATTTGTCATCCTTCGCAGGCTATCGAATTTTCGTTCGTAACGCTTGACCGAAACAGGAATCAATCCTTTAGAATCGATAATATCTTTGGCGGAAAGTTCATCGTTGGCTTCAACCGTCCCGGTGATTCTATCTCCGTTTAAGGAAACCGCGATATATTTATATTTGATAGCCATTGAAAACCTCGGCTTTTTCGGATGCGAGTATTAGAGGATTATCATCGTTATGAGAGACCCTCAGGACCTCCTCGACAGTGGTAATCCCCTCCACTACTTTTCGTAATCCGTCAGCTCTGAGGGATATCATTCCGTTATCTATCGCTTCCCGTCGTAATTCTGTATGGGGCGCTTTGAGATTGACAAGTTCCTTCATCCGCGGACTCATTATCAGCAGTTCATGAATCGAAGTTCGTCTGTCATAGCCAGAAAAATCACATTTCGGGCAACCGTCAGCGTGGAAAACAACCGCCGGCAGTTTATAGCTTTCGAGAAGGCTGATGTGGACCGGATCGATATTCTCCCGTTTTATTTTACAATTATCGCAAAGAGTTCTGACAAGCCTTTGAGCAAGTACACCGGAGACCGCGCTGGAAACAAGGTAAGGCTCGATTCCCATATCGATCAATCTATCGAGTGCTATCGGGGCATCGGATGTATGAAGAGTCGAATACACCAGATGTCCGGTCATTGACGCTCTTATCGTAATTTCGGCAGTGGCCAAATCCCTAATTTCCCCAACCATTAACATATCCGGATTTTGCCTGACAATAGACCGCAGTAAGGTAGCGAATGTCATACCCGCTTTTTCGTTGATCTGAACCTGAGTTACCAGCGGAAGGTTGTATTCGATAGGATCTTCGACGGTGACTACGCTTTTATCCGATGTGCTGGTTTTGGCAAGGGTCGCGTAAAGCGTCGACGTTTTTCCCGATCCTGTTGGGCCGGTGATCAGGATCAATCCCTCCGGACGCGATATTAATTCAAGCCATTTTTGTAGATTATCCTCGGAAAATCCCATCTTATAGAGATCGAGTATCAACCCGGATTTATCAAGAATACGGATGGCGACCTTTTCCCCGAACGATGTCGGTAACGACGATACCCTGAAATCGATAATTCCGCTTTTTATCCGAGCCTGAAATCGTCCGTCCTGTGGAACTCTCTTTTCGGAAACGTCCATATTAGACATGACTTTAATCCTGGAAACAACTCCGGATATCAAAGACCTCGGCAAAACGGAAATATCCTTCATCAGGCCATTGATTCTAAAGCGTACTCTCAGGCCGTTTTCATCTGGTTCGAGATGCATATCCGACGCTTTTAATGCCACGCCCCTGGCGATTATCATATTCACCAGCTTCACTACCGGCATATTACCGTCTATGATATCCGCGGAATCGTAATTAATATCCTCGACTGTCAGCGCGACTTCATCGTCCTTTATCCCTTCGACGACTTTATCGACGGCGTCGTCTATAGAATAAAATTTATCGATAGCCGCTTCAATTTTGGATTTCAATGCGACGACCCGTTTAATATTCAACTTTGTATAATACGAAATTTCATCCAGAGCGATGAAATCAAGGGGATCGTAAATTGCTACAGACAAGGAGTTTTCAATTCTGAAAACAGGTATAAACAGGTGTTTTCGCGCCATTTCGGCCGGGATTAACTCGACAACTTCTCTATCGATGAGCATGTCATCGAGATCGACAAAGGGGATTTCAAGCCTCTTGGCGATAGCCACCATCAGTTGGTCTTCGGTCAGAACTTTTTGAGATATAAGAACATCCCCTATGCGCTGCCCGGTTTTTTTCTGCCGTTGCAGGGCCGCTTTTAGCTGTTCGTCGGTAATAGCCCCGCCTTCGACCAGCAATTCCCCTATTCTTTTCTTAAAAGTCTTTATACTCATTCTAATTCGATTATCGACATATAATCAACCGGTTACAGAGCGGCGGGGGCACAATGGAATAGACTGGGCGAAAAAGTTCATTTAGGGTATTAGCAGGGTCTATATCCCCCTACTATTGTTGCAGGCTGAAACGATTAGATGTTTGTTTTTGAGACGGAGGCATGGAGAGGATTCACGGGTTGACAATAAAGACAATAGGTTTTATCTTAATGAATGGGTTTTTAAACCTTTAAAGCTCATCCGGGTCAAATAACTTGAGACTTTGATTAAGTTGAAATTAAAAGACAGGGTAAGGAGGAAATAACATGCGGAAGTTTGTGATGACGTCTCTGTATCTGATCGTTTTCATGTCGTTGGCGCTGGCACAAGGTACCATTTCAGGGACGGTGTTTAGCGACGGGGATGTGGTCGAGCCCTTAAGTGGAGCGCATATCGTGGCCTTTCTGACGGATTCTAATCACCCCGTGGGTGACGCGGAATCCGGGGATGATGGTGGTTACGTTCTCGAAGTACCCTTCGGAGAATATCATGTTAAAGCCGTAAAGTGGGGATTTGAGCCCGAATGGTATGATAATGCGCATCACCGCAGCGAGGCCGCCGTGGTAACGGTTACGGAAGACTACAACTCCGAGGGGATCGATTTCGCTCTGGCGGAGTTTCAGCAACAGGGAGGCTCGATATCCGGGAGAATTATCGAGGAGGGCACTGACAACGGAATCGGTATGGCGCATGTTAGGGCTACCCGGATAGCAGACGAGCCATTCAACAGATCGACCATGAGTAATTGGGACGGTCATTACAATTTACACAATCTTCCGCCCGGAGCTTATGTAGTCGAAGCTGAAAAATGGGGCTGGAGCGATGGGATTTACCCTGAAACGCTTCTGGTGGATAATAATACGTTCGAGAATATCGATATTTTCCTTTCACAGGATGGCGACGAGACCGGATCTATTTCAGGAGTAATCACTGACGCGGCTACGGGAGATCCTGTTGAGGGCGCTTATATTATCGCCCGGGGCGAGCATCATTTCAATACCAGGCACGGAATCAGCGGAGAGGACGGTAGTTATACGATTAACGGCTTGAATACCGATACTTATCGTGTAGTGGCTCATAAGGATGGTTATTACCCCGGCGAATACGCCGATCCGATCCCGATCGACGGTAACGAAGTTATCGATATAGATATCGCCCTTAACGTATTCATCCCCACCGGGATTATGGGTATGGTTACCGACGGCGATACAGGGGAACCGATCGCCGAGGCCAGGGTAATAGCGATCAATGTTAACAATCATCACATGCATCGATCTACTATTACCGGTGAGGATGGGGTATATGTCCTCGAGGTGCCTCCCGGAGAATACCGGGTCGAGGCCCGTTTCTGGGGATATACTTCAGAGGTATATCCTGAAAATGTAATCGTCCCTGAAGACGGATTTGTCGATGGTATTGATTTCGTCCTGACTACTATCAATTTCGGTTCCGTTTCCGGACAGGTAACCGATACCGAGGGCAATCCGGTGGTTCACGCCTATATAAGGGCAAGGATGCAGGACGGATTCTTCCGGAGACACACCAGGACCGATGAAAACGGCGATTATACTCTCGATGAGGTGATCCCAGGATCATATATAGTCCACGCAATTAAATTCGGATTTTCGCCGGGAGCTTATCCCGATCCTGTTATCGTGGAAGACGGGCAGGAAGTTACCGGCATAGATATCGTTTTAGAACCGTTCGAGCCGCCTTATGACGGTTACATAGGCGGAACGGTTACCGACAGCGATACTGGAGAGCCTATTGCCAACGGCAGAGTACTGGCCGTGGGCCGCGGAGATATGCCGCATCATCATTGGGCTTTCCGACGGGCCTTCACGGCAGAAGATGGCACCTATTTGTTAGAGAATATGCCGGAGGTGCCGTTCAAATTGTTCGGGGTACATCCCGATTATATCGGCGAGTTTTACGATAACGCGCATAGTTTCTGGGAAGCGACACCGGTGACACCGAACGCCGAGGGCATCGATTTCGCACTGACGTTGAGAACGCTGGGCGTTAGATCGATTTCGGGTACGATATCTATCGATGGTTTCGATGATCCCGGAGAATGTGTTGTCTACGCCAAAGTAGACGGCCAGATCGTCTCAGTAGGGATTTCTGATATCGACGGCTTCTATACTCTGAATGATCTGGAGATAGGGACATACGATATCTCGGTATTCTCGGTATACGGTGAGGGCGATCTCGGTTACCCGGCGGATTTAACTTTCGATGATCTCCAGGATGCTGATATCACGCTCGATCCGACATCCATCGATGATAACGCTGAACTTCTGCCCAACACGAGTTTCCTTAAACAAAATTACCCGAATCCGTTTAACGCTCGAACCATGATCGCGTTTAATATAATCGAGACGGTCGATGTCGAGCTTGCGGTTTATAATGTAATCGGACAGAAGGTGGCGACCCTCACCGACGGCGTTTACCAGGCGGGAAGTTATCAGGTCACCTGGGACGGTTTCGATCTAAACGGACAACTGACCGCATCGGGAATCTACTACTACAAACTTTCAATCGGAGACTATTCCGAGACCAGGCGGATGACGTTGCTGAAGTAACAATTCTATAAATAGTTATTTGAAAGGCCCCGTTTCGGCGGGGCTTTTTTTTATTCTTTATAGAAGAGAATATCGAGCTTGCCTTGCTCGAAGGCGCTTATACAGGCGGCTACAATCTCGGGGTTGAACTGGGTGCCGGAACATCTTTTGATCTCCTCGATCGCCTCGGGCAACGATCTTCCTTTTCTGTAGCTTCGATCGGAAGTCACAGCATCGAGAGTATCGACAACGGCCAGAAGTCGCCCCGGCTTGGGGACCTTATCCCCTTTGAGTCCGTGCGGGTATCCTTTACCGTCATGTCTTTCGTGGTGACAAAGGATATAGGGTAACGCTGTTTTCAAAAACGGAATTCCCTCTACCATACGAACACCGGCCTCGGGATGTTTTTTCATGATTTCGAATTCCTCGTCGGTAAGCGGCCCCTGTTTTTTCAAGATAGAATCGGGGACACCTATTTTACCAATATCATGCAGGATTCCGCCGATTCTCAAATCGCCGAGTTCCTCCTCGGTCCAGCCGAGTTCATCGGCGATGATCTGGGAGAGCTTGTAGACTCTCTCCGTGTGGCCGCGGGTATAAGTATCGCGGGCCTCGATAGCGTTGGCTAACGACTCTACGGTAGCAAAATATGTTTCTTTAAGGTCTTCATAAAGATTCGATTTTTCTATCGCAATGGCCGCCTTGGAGGCGAGAATTCCGAGTCCTGTAAGTTGTCCCTGGGTGAAAGAGTGAGGGTTTTTAACCCGGACCACCAACAGGGCCCCGAGTGTTTTACCGCTGGCCATTAACGGTTGGCTAATGCAAGATCTCAAAGCGGGTATGTCGGATGAGAAATCGGAATCGGGATCGGTAAACAGGATCGGGCTACTCCTAACGATGGTTTCCGCGATAATATTCAGGCTTTGATCGCATATCAAATCGCGTATGGATTTGTCATCGGTGCCCGCTGACGCTTTTAATTCGATATCGCCCTCTTTTTCCCGTACGAAATAGATAGATGCCACATCGGCACCGAACTCCTTAATTGTGGATTCGAGGATAATATTTAAAAGAGCATCCAACTCGATTGACGTTCCCATCGCCTCGGAAATTTCATGGAGCGACATCATTTCTTTAAGCCGGATATTTTCTCTTTCGAGGCGAATTTTTTCTTCGGCGCGATGCAGGGCGGATATCAACGTCTCCAGCCCGAACGGTTTCGCGAGGTAATCGTAAGCGCCGCTTTTCAGCATGGTAATGGCGTTCTGAATAGTGGGACGTCCGGTCATGAGAATGGTCTGCGAATCGGGATGAATTCTTTTAGCTTCTTCAAGAATCTCAGCCCCGGTACCATCGCCTAAAAGAAGATCGGTTAGGACTATATTAATATTCTGACGCGGTAGAATACTACATGCCTCGGCCACAGAATACGCGGGGATAAGATTATAATTCTCATCCTCCAGCATCTCCTGGAGTACGGCCAGGATATTAGGCTCGTCATCCACAACCAGGACATTGTAGATCTCAGCGTTCTTCGGTTTTTGCTTGATTTCGTTCATCGCGTATTTTTAGATACTTTCTCCCTTCCTTCTCGTTTATCGGCGGAGGCGCTATAAATTAACTTAATTAACAATTAAGGTTCGTTTTGAAATAGTACATTAGATGCGTATTTAAACAAGGCTCAATTTGAAACAGAGTTTTTGTTATTTTGGAAAGTAATCCTATAAAAAACAGCGTTTTTATGATACGATATGCAACGCTTTTTAGGAAATCTTAACGGTGATACTTATTACTATTTATTACGTTTAAACGCGGCCATTTGTTTATGTGCCATATAGGAACTACGTACAAGGGGACCGGCCTCGATATAGCGCAATCCCGAAGCTTCCCCTTTGCGCTTGATTTCGGTAAATTCATCGGGATGATAATATTTCTCAACAGGCAGATGCCAATCCGATGGCCGAAGATATTGCCCCACTGTCATAATCTCGCAGCCATGTTTCGCGGCGTCGGAAATGGTCTCCAGAATCTCATCCTCGGTTTCTCCAAACCCGAGCATAATTCCAGATTTAACTACGATCCCTTTATCATTTTGGGAAGCGGACTTTAATAAGTCGAGAGATCGTTGATAAATCGCTTTAGGGCGCACCTTCCGATAAAGTCTGGGCACCGTCTCTATATTATGCGCAAGAACATCCGGCTTCGAATCGAGAATCGATTCCAGGGCGTCGAAGTCGCCCTGCAGATCGGGTATCAGAAGCTCCACGCCGCAGGTGGGGATCCCCGCTTTTATCAGGCGGGTTGTTTCGGCGAAAATGGCCGCGCCGCCGTCGGAGAGATCGTCGCGTGTTACCGACGTTATCACTGCGAAGCGCATGTTCAGCCGGGCGCAAGCGTCGCCGACCCTGCCCGGCTCGCTCAAATCGTAGTCGGCCGGTTTCCCCTTTTTAACATTGCAGAAACGACAGCCCCGGGTACAGATATCGCCGAGGATGATAAACGTCGCCGTTCTGGCAGTAAAACACTCCCCGATATTCGGGCAGGTCGCCTCCTGACAAACCGTATGCAGATTATGCTCCGCGATTAAGGCTTTGACCTCTCTGTAAGTCTCGCCGAATTGCGGCTTGATTTTAAGCCAATGCGGTTTGGATAATGACTCGGTTTTAGTCATCGCTGCTTATTATTCGTCCCAGGTTTCGATATATTTATCGGCGGCTACTGCGGCGGTTGTACCGTCGCCGACAGCGTTTGTGATCTGTTTGCATAACTGCTGACGAACGTCGCCGATAGCCCAGATCCCTTTGACTTTGGTTTCCATCTGCTGGTTGGTGATGATATACCCGGCATCGTCGATATCGACTCGTCCTTTGAGAATATCCGAGTTGGGGATAAATCCTATAAACGGGAAAACAGCGCCTGCCGCGAGATCTTTAACCTCTCCGGTTTTGACATTCTTTACAGTTACCGATTCGACTTTGTCTTTGCCGTTGATTTTCTCGATAACCGAATCCCAGACGATTTCGATTTTATCGTTTTTGAAAGCCCTCTCCTGAATGACCTTCTGCGCTCTAAGCTGATCGCGGCGATGGATTATATAAACCTTTTTTCCGTACTTGGTGAGAAACATCCCCTCTTCCACCGCGGCGTCTCCCCCACCGGAAACGACGATATCCTGGCCTTTGAAAAAAGCGCCGTCGCAGAGCGCGCAGTATGATACGCCTCTACCGGCAAGCTCCTCCTCGCCGGGCACTCCGAGCTTCTTGGGATGGCCGCCGGTGGCAATAATCACAGCCTTGGCCCTGTATTCGTCGCCGTCGGCTTTTATGATATGATATTTGCCGTCGCTGACAATCTCGGTTACGTTATCGGTTGCTATCTCGAGGCCGAACTTGCGAGCATGAGCCTCGAATTTCGCGGCCAGATCAGCCCCGCCGATCATCTCGAATCCGGGATAATCCTCGACCCATTCGGTATTGACAATCTCGCCGCCCGGCATCATTTTCTCTATAGCTAATGTTTTGCGATTGGCCCTCGCTCCGTACATTCCGGCGCAAAGGCCGCCCGGTCCCGCTCCCACTATGACAATATCCCATTCCTGCATTCTTCAAAGCTCCTTAAAAATCTATTCCCTTTTGTGCCAAAATCCCTTTCCGGAAGGGATGTTTTATTTCACGCATTTCCGTAACCAGATCAGCACGCTCGATAACCTCGTCCTTGGCATTGCGGCCGGTGATGACCAGGTCCATAAGCTCAGGTTTCTCGTCGATCAATTTCAGTACGTCATCGACCGCGATAAGCTCCAGGTGGATTGCTACGTTGATCTCGTCTAAAATAACAATATCGTATTGCGCGCTTTTGATTTTCTCACGGGCGAATTCCAACGCTTCGCCGGCGGCCTTGATATGCTCCGATTTATGCAGTTTATCGTCGATTATGCCGACAAACCCGAGCCCTTTCTGATGCAGTTCCACGTTCGGCGCGAGCTTCTTGACGCCGTCGAGTTCGCCGTATTTCCAGCTTCCCTTGATAAACTGGACGATACAGATTTTCTCGTCGTAGCCGCACGCGCGCACGCATAATCCCAGCGCGGCTGTGGTTTTGCCTTTACCGTCGCCGGTGTAGACGATTACCAGTCCTTTTTGTTCGGCTTTGTTTTCCATTCTCGTACCGCCTTAATCAAAGCGTCGTAATTATAACGTGCAAATATAGCATGATGTTCCGAGAGGTTCAAGGGGAAGATTTTGGCTCGGACGATGCCGGTAAAGGCGGGCTTTTTGTTGGGTGGAGGGGGGGTTGATAAAGGATGTCAACGGTTAGAGCGATTTATTGTAGGGGATTTTTTCGCAAGGGGGCGAATTAAGCGTCAAGCGGTGGGCAATCGGGATGTAGATAATTCTAATAGCGATAATTCCACTTTTGCTGATTTCTTAATAAAGTTTTTCCTTTACCTATTCTTTGCCAAATCACCTAAGATATAATCGATCCAGTTTTGATACCAGTACCATGTCTTCACAACGACTGTCCCAAATCCTTTACTTGGATTCTTTCCGTCGTGTTTCTTCCAGAATAAAGTGTGCTGGTACATTCCAAAACCCCTTATCCCAGCGTCCGTAACCTTCTGAATTATCTGAGTAGCCAAGTATTTCGGTTTCTCTGTCTCTTGTTTTATCCAATATTCCTTAGAGATATTCTTGGCCAGTTCAGACGTGGGGTCAATGAACTCGATAACACGATCCGCTTGACCTTTTCGCTTTGCTAATACTTTAGTGAAAAGAAGCCGATAGGCGAACCTCTCATTTTTTATCTCAGACTCGGATAGCCGACTGTCAAATCCAGCAACATAGGAGATAACATTCTGAGGAATCAATCCTTCTTTATCTTTAACGACCTCTGATTGTCCGTAATCTAGTTCGGCAAATTGAAGACTTAAAGCCAGATTATTATCAAGACTATATTTATCCCCATGAAGCTTTTTAAGGTAGAAATTAAAGTTTAATGCACTAGCCTGATATCTCGCTGACATGTAAGAATCTAAACCGTTCGCTTTACGGTGCTCTATCTGATTTCGCAGTCCGATCAGAAAGTTGATGTTGTTTATTGTATCTTTGTCTAAAGGGCATTCGGCAATCGATATGCATTTTGACAGATCCCAATACTTCGTACTTCCGTCTGGATTGCGAACGTATCTCTTGCGCTTGCCACTTGTGGAGTAATACCGATAGTCTATCCCTTTGGCTCTATAATGGGCGTGTATTAAATAAGTCCAAGCGATTAGTGAAAGTACGATGAATGATTCGGTTTTAAATAAGATAAGTGGATTATTGTAAATCTGGACAGCCGAGAGCATTGCTTCCCTGCCTTTTAGAATCAGATCGATTCTCTCTGAATAAATCGTTCTTTGCATATTTTGCATTCCAGTGCTTTCGGATCGCCCGATCCTATAGCATCTTACATCCAATCGAAATCAAATCTTATTCCCCATGTCGATAAATCAGGCGACCTGACGGCACAATGATCAGCCTCATTTATGAATCAGCCAAATACCTTAACAAAATCCTCTACATAATGAAGATTTGCACAAGCTTCAATCGTAATTCCTTTTAATTTCAACTTATTATAAAGCTCGTCCTCTGTACCATAATCTCTGACTTCATCATGTATTTCTGGTACCATTTTACTTGCTAAGGTAGTTTCTATGGCCTCAGTACGTAACTCATCAAGTTCGTCCCGAGACCGATCTGTAATTCCTACATAAAATATCTGGGGCTTACCACCTCTTAGAAATTCTCGGCAAAATGCTACTGGAATCAGGATTTCTATATGCTCTTTTCTGATTCCTACCTCCTCTTTAAGCTCATTGTGCATATCATTAGTAAATATTTCTTCAAGAGTCGAACCATGCCGCCATTGAGTAGCCCCTGATGCAGTACAATGATATCCTCCCTCAAAAACTGCGACCCCTTTTGGTGTTCTTCCAGTTTCTTTAAAAAGATCCTTGAACGAATTGCCAACTCTTTGAGGGAGATACGGCACTAAATGGCGACCGTCCCTATAGAGAATAATTGCTGCTATACCGATAGTATTGGCAAGAATATGTTCATTAAGGGAGGGTAGACTATTTATATAGCGGGATTTTAAATATGCCCTAAGAGTGTTTACATTTGCGATTCTTGATAAAGTGTGTGGCCCTTCCCAATCCATAACAAGATTTGACTGAGCTTGATCAGCATAGCAGGCACTTTCAATAAAAAGTATAGTTTCTTCCTTGCGCACCTCAACGTTCTCGAGATGGACGATATTTTCGTTTGAAGTCATCTTGCCTTTTTCCTTCATTTTAGCAAGTGCTTCCCCTTGAAAAGCCCTCAAATCGCTATTATCTGCAGATAGGCAAAATTTTTCTTCGCTTGCACGTATTTTTATTTCAGAGATTTTTTTATTAGTAGCATCTTTGGTCAGACCTAACCAACGTACAATTTCAGAATATGGTATTAAACTATCTAAGACTATTTCATCCGAGTATTGATCTATCAACCATTTTATATCGTAGTTTAAAAAAATCGTCCTCGGGTATAGCTTTTTCCTTAGATCACTCTTCCAAATAGTTTTCAGTAATTCAATAAGTAGCTCTTCCCATCCCATTATAATCTCCTTGATTTTGAAATGATTGATTCAACAATTTAGAGATGCTGCCATGCACCCATCCTGAAGGATCAACATATCCAATAACACGCACACATAGCCATCCTTGTTTATTCCCGGGGGGAGGAACATTATAAAAAAGCGAATATGGGTATCGGTGTCAAGTATTTATTTTGGGGGTCTCTGTCATCCCGCACTCGATGCGGGATCTTGGGTTAGCCATTACGCTGTTTCAAGCCCGGTTGCTTCGCTTTGGCTTGGGTAAGATTCCTGCTTCCGCAGGAATGACAGGAAACCGGGCGGATCATACAAAAATGGGTCGGGAAACCCGGTTGGTGGGATAGACATTCTTGTCTGTCCATGTGGACTTTACGGTCAGACAGGAATGTCTGACCTACTTACACGTCGTCGGGAGCGCGGGGGGCTCCCGCCTGCGGCGGATTGTGAACCCGACCTACGGCAACGTTAAAACGTGTGGTTCTATGGATAATCTCTACCGTTGGCTTAATCCTACCCTTTCTCCTTTGCTGTTCTTTGCCGTTTATGATAATAACCGAATATTATACCGAAAATCCCCGAATAGACGACCAATTTTAAAATCCTGAAAAGGCTAAAACCATCCGAATCGCCGTTTCCAATTAAAATAAAAAGTAGAAACATAGAAACTGTCATAATTATACCGTACGCCAGCGGGCTTAGGTTTTTCCAAAAAGGTAATCCCATTTATTCCTCCGGTTTTTTGTCGGGTTTCTCTCCCGGTTTGCGGGTTCGGAACCCGACCTACGGCTATTCTCTCCCAAGATTATTTGCGGCGGCCACTTTCTTCTTAATCTTACTCCATCTCTTAAAACCAGTTATAAGACCACCTAGCAACATACCAATTAGGAATGCAACGAAATCTACATCAAGAATCTTATTAACGAAGCGATCGATTGGAGAATGATCAAAGAGATAAATCGAAAATTTGGTAGCTAAAATTATAAAAGCAATTGCTATCGTATATAAGGCCAGGAATTTGATTTTTCCCGACTTAAACAGCCATATTTCCAATTTACTTGGAGGTTTCATAAAAATATCCCTTACCAAATAATAACCTTAGGGCACATATTATCACCTCGTCTTATTCCCGGGGGGAGGAACATTACAAAAAAGTGAATATGGGTATCGGTGTCAAGTATAATTTTAGTGTTTGGAACGCAGCGGAACTTCCGGTCCCGGTGGCGACGGCGAATCAGGAGGGCATTCCTCGCAAGGTATCAGTTCGGGTTCGCCAGTTTTGAGTTTGGAGAAAGCGGCAATGATATCGGCCACGTTAAATCCGCAGGAATTATTGACGTCCATAGTCACTGCCCACTCATTACCGCTCCCTGGCGGGCACTCGCACAGGAATGCCGGATCCGGTGAGCCGGTCTTAAGTTTGGAGAATGCGGCTATGATATCCGCGACATTAAAGATCTCGTTACCATTGAAATCGCCTATAACGTAATCGCAGGGAACGCAGGTGCCGATATCGGGGCAGACGTCCTCATAAGCGAATTCACCCCCGTCGCAAAGCCGTTCGCCGTCGAAGCCGTAGACTGAATAGTAACCAGAGCTATGGATGCCGTCGCCAAAGCTGTCATAGATGTACCAGTCGTAACAGAGGGTCGGATCGGCGCAGAGTTCCCAAATATGCAATGTGTAGGGATCAGACAGCGGTCCGGCTGAGGCAACAACGGTTCCGCTTTCACGCTCGATCAGCTCCCAACTGGTCTCTTCCGGATATGTATCGGTGTCGATTTCGATGATGATAAAGTCGTCGCAGGGCAGGCAATCGATTGTGATATAGTAATCATCGTCGTCGCCACCGCAAGGATTGCTATCGAAGCCAGAATCTCTCGCCCGAATCCAGACCTCCCCGGGATTCACGGGAGCCTGAATAGTAATAATCTCGCCCTCCGCGGCCTGACCGATAGCCACCACGGCGAATCCGACGCAAGGATCAGGACTGCCGGGTACTACGATAGCCAGCTCGAATGTGAATTCGGCCTCGCCACTGAAGATCAGCATGCCACTTTCGATAACGGTTAGCACATACCAGTCTGTATCCCTGAGGCCGCCATCAGCCCAGGCAGTGCCGCAGATGGTCGTACCGCACTGGATCGGCTCGAAGTATTCCTCACCTGGTTCCATATCACAGCCGCCGTTGACATCCTCACCGCAGGCTTCCTGCTCGGGGATGCCGCCCGGGGGACATTCGATAAGGCTCGTCTCGATAACGATCTAGTTGGATTCGGCCGGGGCGGTGTGCCAGGCCATCACAGCCAATATCACCGAATATAGGATAGTTCTTCTCGTAGTGTCCTCCCGAGATCAGGGAATATCGGTAACCTCAAGAAACAAAAAATATAATACCATATAAGGACTTCCCCCAGATGCGTCGCGTCAATACTTAAAATAAATATAGGCTATACTCCGGAATATGTAAAGGTTTTTATGAGAGGAGGTCCTTTTTGATAATGCCGATTAAATTGTGTAAAATAGGTAATTATGGGTCGGGAGACCCGACCTCTACGTAATAAAGGCTGATCATATGAAAAAGGGTCGGGAAACCCGACCCCTACGGAAAAACATAAAGCGTCAGGTCAGGCGACCCGACGCCACAAGTATAATATCTTATTCCAAACCGTACTTATCGATGTTGGCCTGGGCGATCAGACGTATCTTTTCGAGCTCTATTTTGCCAGCCTCGGTCATAACATGACGGAACCGTCCCTGGAGCTTAAGGTAATCCTCCACCGGCCTGCGGTTCTTTCCGACCTTGCGAACACGAGTGACCTTGTTATATTCCATCTCCACAATAGGAAACAAACCGGTCATCACCGCGATCTTTGCGATCTCGATAGTCAACTCGGTTTTGTAGGCCCAGCCTAACGGACAGGGAACGTGTACCATCAGAAATTTCGGCCCCTTGATCTTGAGCGCTTTTTTGACCTTGCTCATCAGATCCGACGGATAACCAACCGAGGCGGTCGCGGCATAGGGGATATTATGCGCCGCGGCGATCTCAAGCAGGTTCTTCTTTTGATGTTGGTTGCCCCAGCTTTCGGTTCCCGGAGGCGACGTTGACGTTCTGGCATCGTACGGGGTTAAGCCGGAACGTTGAACGCCGGTGTTCATATAGGCTTCGTTATCGTAACAGACATATAATATGTTATGCCCTCTCTCGAGCATCCCGGAGAGACATCCGATTCCGATATCGGCGGTGCCGCCATCGCCGCCCTGCGCGATGACGTTGGCTTCGTCTTCCCTGCCGAGCGCTTTTAACGCCGATTCTATTCCCGCGGCCACAGCGGCGGAGTTCTCGAATAGCGAATGTATCCATGGCATACGCCAGGCGCTTTCCGGATACGGCGTGGAGAAAACTTCGAGGCATCCTGTAGCGGTCGTGACGATATTATTGGGTCCGGCGGCGTCCATGACAAGCTTGGCGCCCAACGATTCTCCGCAACCGGAGCAGGCGCGATGCCCGCATGTCAGCAACGATTCGGTTATCGGAGGTTTTATTTTTTTTGTTTTCGTAGTTTCAGACATATATCCTCCCATCAACCTTTTACCGACGCAGCCGAGAAGGGACCCGGCGCGATATCAGGGCGCAGATCGACAAAGGCGTTGGTAATTTCCTTACCCTTCGATCCGTTGTAAATATTGATTAGAGTCGCCGGCGGTATATCCCGTCCACCCAATCCGAGAACGAACCCGGAGACTGTCGGTTGATGTTTTTGCTTATAGAACGCGGCTCTGATTTCCTCTTGCAGTACTCCACCGAGTCCGAAGGAGAACGCTTTTTCGGTAACGATCAATTCTTTAACATCGGCGCAAACCTCGCGGATCTTCTCTTTGGGGAACGGCCTGAACGATCTGATTTTCAGAATGCCGACCTTCTCCCCTTTATCCCGGAGATCATCTACGACGTCTTTGAGCGTACCGATCAGCGATCCCATAGCGACAAAAGCGCGCTCGGCATCGTCGAGGCGATATGTATCGATCAACCCGCCGTAGTATCGCCCGAATTTATCCTTGAAATCATCGGCCGTTTTTTCGATAACCTGTTTGGCGTCCTCATGGGTCTCGAAGAGTTTATAGCGCGTCTCGGCGTACCATTGCGGTTCGGCCAGCATGCCGAACGTGCGGGGATCCTTGACAGTCAGAAATTCCGACGGTTTATATTTCGGTAGGTAATCGTCGACCTCTTTCTGATCGGGTATATCCACCGGTTCGAAAGCGTGAGTGAGAATGAAACCGTCCATATTGATTAATACCGGCAGGCAGATATTGGGATCTTCGCCGATCTTGTAGGCCTGGGGATGCATATCGGCCGCTTCCTGATTATCCTCGGCGAAGAGCATGATCCATCCGGCGTCGCGCACAGTCATGGCGTCAGAATGATCGTTCCAGATATTGATAGGAGCCGATATCGCCCTGTTCGCGCAGGTGATGACTACCGGTAGTCTCAATCCCGAGATATTATACAGTACCTCGCCCATTAGAAGCAGACCCTGCGACGTTGTAGTAGAGTACGATCTCGCTCCAGCTGCGGAGGCCCCCAGTACTACAGAGGCGGCTCCAAATTCCGATTCGACATTGAGGAACTCGCCCTTGAGTTCGCCGTCAGCGACAAACTGGGATAGATTTTCGACGATGTGAGTTTGCGGCGTGATCGGATAAGCGGCAATGACGTTAGGACGGCAGAGCTTGACCAGTTCCGCGACCGCCATCGAGCCTTCGATTAATTTTCTCATCACCTCACCTCCGCGATCATATCGATATCATCGACGGGGCATTCGTGTGCGCAGATCCCGCATCCTTTGCAATAATCGAGATTGGCATCGTAGACGAAATCGCCGCCAATGACGCAAGCGTCGGGACAGACGATGACGCATATCCGGCAATCGTTGCAAGTATCATGCTTGAATATCGGCCGCATTGTGCGCCATGAGCCGGTCTTGTTCGCTTTGGATGTTCCCGGGGCGACCGAAAGTTGAATCGGTTTAGACATTGGCCGCCTCCTTTTTCAGGTTGAACGCCTTCTCGGCGGCTTCGATATTCTTCTTCCCTATCATACCGGGGAATCGTTCCAGTATGGCGCTTTTAACACCCTCTAACGATATAAGGCCGGTCACGGCGGCGAAATATCCCAGTAGTGTGGTGTTTTGAATGGGACGTCCTAT
>JAZGHS010000096.1:0-8954 GCA_036481315.1 Candidatus Zixiibacteriota bacterium
CGGTTTTCAGCTTGGAGAATGCCGAGATAATGTCAGCTACGTTAAAACCGCAACTATTATTGACGTCCATAGCTACAGCCCAAGGCGAACCACTACCCGTGGGGCATTCGCAAAACAGAGCGGCATCAGGAGTGCCGGTCTTCAGTTTGGAGAACGCGGAGATAATGTCGGCGACGTTAAACGAGGTGCTGCCGTTGTAATCCCCGACCACGTAAAAGCCGCAGGGTGAACCACCGCCTCCACCACCGACCCAGAAGCCACTTTCAACACCGTAGTTTTCCGATGACGATTGCCCGACAATAGGCTGACCGATAGTGCCGTCAGCCTTGTAATTCTCCGATTCGGCATGCCCGCCGCCGGAGGCGATGACATACCAGTCGACGGAGTACTCCTGGGCAAAAGCAACAGCCCCCCAGAGCAATATTACTAAAATTACCGAGTATTTTCTCATTCTAAGCTCCTTATTAAAACGCAGATCCAATTACGCGCGTCTCGAATACGATTTACGGGCAACCTTCATCAATATTCCCATCACAATTATTATCGATGCTATCACCGCATATTTCCGGCGCTTGAGGATGTACATTGGGATCGTTGTCATCACAGTCTTCTGTACAGGCGTAAAAGCCATCACCATCTTCATCAACATCATCGATATTTCCATCGCAGTTATTATCGAATCCGTCGCAGATTTCAGGCGTACCGGGATTAATGCTAGGGTCACTGTCATCGCAATCGTCGCAAACATTATAACCGTCAAGGTCATAGTCCGCGTCATCGATAAACCCATTGCAATCGTTGTCAAGGCCGTCGCAAAGTTCGTAGGCTCCGGGGTAAACATCCGGATTGTTATCATCGCAGTCGACGTCGCTGTAATATCCATCATTGTCCATATCGACATAAGAACATGCTCCGTTTATACATTCGGCCCCCGATGGACAATCTATGACATTATCGTCAATTGTCCCATTGCAATCGTCATCGATCCCGTTACAATACTCGGGGGCGCCGGGGTAAACATTGGGATTGTTGTCGTCACAGTCAACGTCGCTGGTATAACCATCCTCGTCCATATCAACATAAACACATTGCCCTATCCCCGAATCACAAATCATTCCCGGTGGGCAATCTATGACGTTATCATCAATAACATCGTTACAATCGTTGTCCAGACCATCGCATAACTCGGGCGCTCCAGGGTAAATAAAGGGATTGTAATCATCGCAGTCCTGGTCGTTGGGCCAGCCATCGCCGTCATAATCGGGTATTATACATTGAAGACTACTGCAAATCATGCCCTCCGGGCAATCCACGGTGTTATCGTCGATAATACCGTTACAATCGTTGTCAATTCCATCGCAATATTCATCGGCCCCCGGATAAACAAATGGGTTAAGGTCGTCGCAATCGTCACCATCCATCCAAATTTTGTCGTGACCATCGCCGTCGAAATCAGGAATGGACTGGGCGAGCTGCCAGAATTCCTGGATATTCCCAAGTGATATCTGATCGACATATTTCGCTCTAAACGCTTGCGGGGCCGAAGTAAGGGGAATACGAGGCTGAAGCTCCGCTCCTCCGTCGATAGCAATTCCCAGCCAGTACTGTTGATCGAATAACAGGTCTAATGGATTTTCAGTAACCGTCCCTAATTGAACGGTGAACAGGCCGCTGGAGAATGCTACGGTTTGTTCTTCCTGCCAGAGAAGGACACCTCCCGTCACTTCGTCGAACAGGTATATTGTAACCCCGTGTTCACCGTCTACCGGATCGCCGTCGCCGTCGTTTAATTGACCTTGATAGGTAACAATCTCCGGAATTGCGGCGAGGGTAACCGGCTCCAGGACCGCAATTGCCATCAGCACGATGACCGAAAATAATACAATTTTTCTCAACTGTACCTCCTTAGTGATTTGGATTACCGATATTGTCTATCAAATAGCAAAGTTAATTTAACTGTTCTTTCTATTTATTACTCTCATTTTATTTACTTAACGCAACATACATTTTATCACGTATGACTTCATGATCTTCAAACCCCAACCTTACGCCGTTAACCAAATAGTCGAAAGCAATGTCGTCATCGTTGAGATTCGAAGCCTTTATGATCAACTTCTCAGGCGTAACAGTCTCTACATACAGCATGGATTGAACAGGACCTCTGGGAGTTATCTGGACAGTCAAGCCTTCCTTATTTGTAACCAATGAAAAATGTTCGGGTAGATCGATTTCTATAGAACCATTTATTAACTTAGCCGAACCTCTTACGTAAGTACCGGCCTCGCCACCCTCCAATGAGACATAATGTATTTCTTTTTGCTGATCCGTCGGATGATCCTGCACGAATAATTTTGCTCCGGTAGCTGTTATATCTCCGTTCACGTGAAGTGCGCCGGGACCGGGGCCCCCGATACCCACTGTCAGATCGGAATTAACTGTCACCGGATTGTTGCATGTCAAGGTATTGTTAATCGTTGTCGGGCAATCGAGAGTGGCTGTGGAGGTAGCATCGCAGCTAAACGATGATCCACTCAAATCAAGTGAACCGCCGCCGGTAACTGTCAGGCTTGCGGCGTTGATGTCAGTGCTTGATCTTATCGAAACCGAACCGCCCGTGCCAATATAAACCGAACCAAAATCGTTATCACTACAGGTCAAACTAGCCCCGCCGCTGAATGTTAAAGATCCGCTACAAGTGGTCGAGCCGGCAAGCTCTGCAGATCCGTCACACCTCATAGTCGTTCCTGAAGCAAAAGTCACCTTTGGGCTCGGTGAAGCATCAAAAGTTACGTCGTCGGTAGCGTCGTCATTCATATCATATATAGCGCTGTTTCTGCAGAACACTGTTCCTGAGCAGGTCAACCCGCCGGAAACACTAACCGAACTTCCATATGTCGCGGATCCGGAGACGTCGCATGTAGTTAAAGAAGCCGGACCATCGCAGACTAATGATGTTCCACTAGAAAGGACCAGGCGATTACTCGGACTCGACGTATATCTTACATCGGGAGAACCGTCGTCGTCAAGGTCGCAGGTCATAAGGTCTGAAGAGGTAATATCTATTCTTACAGCATCGTTTGTTGACGGCCTCGTAAAAGATAAACTGGTCGGGTTAGCCCTGAATTCATCCGCAAGGGGGCCTGTCAACTGAACTCCGTTTGCGTTATACACAGCGTCCGTGCCTGAAGCCGCCAGAACCAGCGTCAGACCATCCGTTCGATGCAGCCTGGCCTGATCGCCGGTAGTAAGGTTGTCTAATGTCAGGTCATCGACAGTACATCGCGCTATCTCGTTACCTGCATTTCTAATTAACTCGAGATCCTCGGCTGTCAATTCCCCGTGAGTATTCGCTGACCCGCTCAACTGAACCCCATCGGATCTCACCCTTGCTACATCCAGGGTAGAACCGTCAACGACCAAAACACCTTCGGTCCTGTGAACCCTAACCTGGTCACCAGTGCTTAGATCATCTAACGTCAGCTCATCGACAGTACATCGCGCTATTTCGTTGCCAGCATTCCTGATCAATTCCAATTCTTCGTCGGTCAATTCTCCATGAGTACCAGCTGACCCGCTTATCTGAACTCCATCGGATCTAACCCTTGCCAACTCAAAAGTATTACCATCCAGGACCGAAAGACCTTCGGTCCGATGTACCCTGGTTTGGTCTCCAGTGGTTAAATCATCTAACGTTAGATCATTATTGGTAAGCGATGCTGACTGATCGCCGGCCTCAAGCCGGATATCGGCGCTTCCTGAAAGTCGAATATCTCCGTTTGTAATGATATCGCTATTCGCTTCTAACGTTATGTCTGCGTCTCCACTGAGTTCCAGATCCTCAACCGTAATCAGGACACCGCCGCTGAAATCGGCGGGACCGACAACGTCCAGGCGCGCGCCGGCAAATACGTTTACGGAACTCCCGGATAAGGCCACTAAATCCAGATCTCCGTCCAGATTTATATCATCTAAAGTTATTGAGGGTGGGTCGCCGAATACCACCTCGTCTCTAAATGTTACTGGGGCAGCAATATCTACGATATTTCCCGGGTTAACAATTAATGGCCCCGCGCCTGTCAGTTCAAGCGATACAATTTCAACGTCGATCGCCTGCAGGCCGTCGCGAAGAATTACCGGGCCATCCACATCAAGTTTGGCAGCGGGAGTAGATGTGCCGATACCTACATTATCCAGATTATCAGATAATCTTATTATTGAACCGTCGTCTACCCATCCACCGCCTGAGCCGCCCGCGGCGGTCGTTTGCAAGGTCCCATCCGGAAACCTGATTCCATCGACCCCGGGCGTACCGGCGACGTCAAGTTTGGCCGATGGAGAATCAGTATTGATTCCCACATTGCCATCATCATCCACTGCGAGGGCGAGATTGCCGTGCATATTTAAATTCAACCTGCCGTCAAGATCTATAACCACAATTGCAAAAAGAGGCTTAATAGTGAGCCCCGATTGAAGCTCAGGCGGGGCTTCCAGTTGAATCCAAGGAGAATCCTCTGTATCTACGAATACTTCGAATTTCGTGTCCGGGTTTTCGATTCCCACACCGATTTTTCCTGATACTATTAAATCGCCGTCGATTGACCCTCCCACCGCTCCATCTATGGTGCCGGTTACAAAGGAAAACGGTGTCGATAGAAAACGGGAACGGGGAGAAAGTTCAGGATCGTCGTTTACGCGGATACTCAGCCAGAGTTCTGGATAATCAAAAACGCTAAAATAAAGAGGGTTTATGGTACCAAGACTAATATTGAAAGCCCCGTTGTTATCGGGAGTAAAAGATTGAGTTTCCTCCCAGAGTTGATTGCCTGCTGTTTGAGCATCCCAGATGCCAAAAGTAACATCAACCGAAGTTTCTACCGGGTCTCCGTTTGAGTCAAAAAGTACTCCTTGATAACCGATCAGCTCGGGGACCTCGGCGAAAAGCCCAGACGCTAAAACTACAAACAAAAGAAAAACGAATGAAGAGACGAACAGTCGCATGACACTTCTCCCTTATTTAGTTATGAATAATTTGATTCGTTTTCGACCGGCTCATAAATAGAGATCTATTAGGTCGATTTAGTCCACAATCTAAAAAGTAGCCATTGGGCCATTTATTGTCAAGTAATAAATATAATTATCGATAAATTTAATGCTCTAAGATGATGATTCTTATGCGATTATGGATAAATATCACGATTAGTCGATAATTATGATGGAAGTTTTTGAAACTTCTGGTACACTTTACAATCTCTTGTTTGCCTCTTTAGTGAGATAGGCCCTATATATCAATCCACCGACTCCCGATTTCAACATCAACTCCATAAATCCGTGGATCTCGTCGGGGGAGACTAATTTCGCCTCGCGGATCTCATGGGTATCTTGTGGATTAATCTCACCGTTCACATATTCAGCCGTAAATATATGCGATGTCCAATCGATATAATCATCGCCCGATTGAAAACGAACGTCGATACGAAGAATATATCTCTTCAGTTCTATCTCGACACCCGTCTCTTCCATCGCTTCCCTTTTAGCGCCCGTTTCGAAATCCTCGTCGGGCATGACCCCACCTGACGGCGCGCGGTACAGACCCGGCGGATAAAACGGCTTGGCGATAAAGATATAGCCGCTGTCTTTTTTAATATAAAGCGTTATATCATGCGCCCGGCCGTTTTTCATGCTCGCCCTGACAATGCCAAGCTCATCGGGAGTCATATCCTGCAACGTTGTCAGCCGATCCGGCTGTCCGTAAAGCCTGACCATCGCTTTTTCCTGAGGTTTTATGAAGCTCAAAGCTCTTCCAACTCGCTTTCCAAAAGCTGTCTCTTATAGAGTTTGGCGTAATGACCGTCGAGAGATATTAAATTATCATGATCTCCATGCTCTACAATATTCCCGTCATCCAAAACCATTATGGCATCGGCGTCCTTAACCGTAGATATACGATGAGAGATCATGATACTGGTTTTGCCTTTCAAAATCTGTCTTAAATTCGATAGTATCTCCTCTTCGGTATGGGTATCCACCGACGAGAAAGCGTCATCGAGTAAAAGCACCCGCGGATCGGAAGAAAGCGCCCTTGCTAACGCGGTTCTCTGTTTTTGCCCACCCGAGAGGGTGATACCTCTTTCGCCCAGCAATGTATCGAATTTTTTGGGGAACTCTTCTATCTCGCCGGCCATACCGGCGGCGGCGGCAAAATCGGCCACAGTCTCCATGCTCTGGTCGTAATTTCCATAAGCTATATTGCTTCTTATAGTTTCGGAGAACAGAAACGTCTCCTGCATAACCGGCGCTATCTGGGTACGAAGCGAACGAAGATCCCAGTCGTTGATATCGACATCATCGATATATATCATCCCTCGTTCGACGGGATACGCTCTGAGTAGTAGCGAGATCAGCGTGGTTTTACCACAGCCTGTCGCGCCGATAAGAGCCACGTTCATCCCCGGTTCGATAACGGTCGTTATACCACGCAAAACTTCGGTTGAGTTATACCCGAACCTGAGATTTTTCAGTTCGATTTTGCCGATAATGTCTCTCGATACAGGATTCGGGACGTTTACTATATACGGTTTTGCTTGTAAAATTTGTTCTATTCTGACAAGGGAGGCTTTACCTCTTTGATACAGACCGGCAACCCATCCCAACGCCGCCATTGGCCAGATTAGATTCATCAGATAGGCAGTAAACTTTACAAAACCGCCGAGTGTAATAGAACGGTCCATCACATATTGGCCGCCGAACCATAGGGCCATAATAGCGGCTGTTCCCGAAAACATAACTATGGCCGGGAAAAACATCGCCCAGACCTTAACCATAGACATATTCTTTTTGATATAATCCGAATTCAAAAGAGAAAATTCCGCGATCTCCGCTTTTTCCTGCGTGTACGCTTTGACCACTCTGATACCGGAAAAGCTTTCCTGGGCGCGGGCGGTTATGGCGGAATACTGCTCCTGGATTTTAGTATACCTTTTATTCACCTCCCTGCCGAGAAAAAACACCAGAACGGTGATAAACGGCATAGGGATCATCGAATAAACCGTTAATCCGGGACTGATTTTTATCATCAATGGCAACGTCAGGGCCAGGGTGACCGCGGTGGAACAGGCATACATTATGCCGGGACCGATCATGCTTCGCACCGAATCCATATCGTTGGTCGCCCTGGCCATTATATCGCCGGTAGGAGTTTTATCGTAATACTTTCTATCCAGAGTCAGCAGGTGGCGGAAAAAATCGTTACGAAAATCGTATTCTACTCTGCGCGAGGCGACGATCATTGTTTGCCGCATTATAAATCTGAAAATCGCTGACACGAGGATAACGCCTACGATGGCAGCCGCGTATTGTAAAAGCCGTTCCTTCGTCACGCCGCTTTCCAGAGCGTTGATAGCATCTCCGAGAATCCAGGGTCCGGCAAGCTTGAAAGCCTCTGTTAACGTGACCGCCAGAAGCCCGCCGACCCAATGTTTTTTATACTTTAAAAGATAGGGGAAAAGTATTCGAGGAGATGATTTACGCAGTTTTGCCATATTTGATAAAACGTTTTTATCTTTTCCGTGTCAAGATCGAAATATAGTTATAATTATGATAGACTTTAAACATTATTAGTTTTTACCTGTCTTTGCACTATATAAACTCCCATAATGATTATCGCGCCCGAAATCGCGGTTCCCGCCGAAAGCCTTTCCCCCATGATGATATAGGCCAATAAGGCGGTGACGATCGGCTGGAGATTCATGAAAATAGCTGTCCGCGACGGTTCCATGCGCTTCATACTCCAATACCAGATTATATAAGCGACAACTGAGGTTAATATGGCGGTATAGGCTATTCCGCTCCATCCGATCCAAGTAACTCCGGAGTAATCGAAACCGGAGGCCAGATATAAACCGAATGGGAAATACATTAAGGTACCCAGAATCAAAACATAAGAGGTTACGACTACGGCCCCTTTTTGCCTGACTATCGGACGTCCTAATACCGTATATGTTGCCCAGGACCAGACCGCTATCAAGATAATAGAATCGCCTAAAAGATAATCGGTCTTCATGGCCAGCCCTTTTTCCAGAAAAAAAGCGGTTACCCCGATAAGAGCAATGAAAATTCCCATGGTTTTGGCGCGGGTCATATTCTCCTGTTTTCTCCAGGCCGAGAGAAGATAAACCCAGACAGGAGTCGTGGCGTAAAGCAGAGCCGAATGAGTTGGCAGAGTAAATTGCAACCCATAAAGAAACATACATTGATTCAAGGGTATAGCCAGAACAGCCAACAGGATCAATAGCGGCCACTCGGATTTTGAAAACGGGAACCCATACTTTCTAAAAACAATTATGGCCGATAAGATTATAGAGGCAAGAGCGAATCGAAAAAAGGCGAACACCAGCGGATCGAATTCCGAGAGCCCGCTTTTCGCCACGAGATAGGTGCCAGCCGATATAAGGGTATGAAGGGACATGGCCATATAGAAAAAGCCATGCCCCGTATCATCGAATTTTATTTTACCGCGCAGGTTTTAGCTCCAAGAACCTCGCCGCTTTCGGAGACAATATCCACTTTCCACTCGCCGTCCCATTCGGGAGGTACGATTTTCGAACTCCAGATCCTATTCCGGGGATATTTCGCCGAAAGGGTTACCCGGGCTTTCTCTTCACCGTTGAGATACCAGATGTGGTCGACGGTTGTCTCGTCTCCGGCGTTTAAGACGTTACTCCAGAAAAATAACGTGCCAACATCGGTAGCGAACTCCGAACCCTCTCCAACCGGTTCCCTTTCTTCCACGCCCACGCAAAACGCCATCGTCTCAACCGTAAGCGAAGATATGACCTCGGCTGATTCTCCCTCTACCTGCGTGGCTTGAACCTGTGCGGCGGCGGCCGGCGGCGCAACCAGTTTGGCCGTATCCGATGTTGCTGTTTCCTGCGCGAATATCAAAGTCGGCGACAACA
>JAZGHS010000097.1:0-6237 GCA_036481315.1 Candidatus Zixiibacteriota bacterium
GGCTTATACGCTTCAGGAGATGTTAACGGTGAAATCTGATGATGTCGCCGGGCGATCTCGAATCTACGAAGCAATTGTTAAAGGGGAAAATCCTCCGGAGCCTGGAATCCCGGAGTCTTTCAACGTCCTTGTTAAAGAGCTTCAGTCTCTTGGGCTGGATGTTGAATTGGTAGAAAAGTAAGTTTGGTCCTTGTGGGATTAATAAAATAAAGGAGACTCTTGTGGTCGACCCTTTTGCGAAGAACCAGAAAAGACCGTCCGATTTCGAGGCAATTAAAATTAAAATCGCCTCTCCCGAGGTAATCAGATCATGGTCTTATGGAGAAGTAACCAAACCGGAAACGATAAATTACCGCAGTTTTAAACCTGAAAAAGATGGTTTATTCTGCGAGCGTATTTTCGGCCCGGTAAAAGATTGGGAATGCAATTGCGGCAAATACAAGCGTATACGGTTCCGTGGTATCGTTTGCGACCGTTGCGGAGTAGAGGTTACTCAATCGAAAGTTCGCAGGGAACGGATGGGGAATATCGATCTTGCAGTCCCCGTTACTCACATCTGGTTCTCTCATTCGCTACCGTCGAGAATAGGCTATTTGCTCAATCTTTCCGTAAGGGAATTAGAACGGATTATCTATTATCAGTCTTATGTGGTAATCAATCCGGGCAATACCTCTTTAAAGAAAATGGATATCATTTCCGAGGACGAATTCTACGAACTGGAAGACGCCGGAAAAGATTTTGTTGCCAAGATGGGCGCCGAAGCCGTCCGGGATCTCTTGCGGGAGCTGGATATCGAAGAGTTGGCGATTTCGCTGAGAGCCCAGGTTAAAGTCGAAACGTCTGTTCAGAGAAAGAAAGATACCCTCAAGCGGTTAAGAGTTATCGAGGCTTTTCGCCAATCGGAGAACAAACCCGAATGGATGATTATGGAAGTTGTTCCGGTTATCCCCCCCGATCTGCGACCCCTCGTTCCGCTGGAGGGTGGCCGGTTCGCTACCTCCGATCTCAACGATTTATATAGACGAGTAATTAATAGAAATAATCGCCTAAAAAAACTGATCGAGATTAAAGCTCCCGAGGTTATCCTGAGAAACGAAAAGAGGATGCTTCAGGAGGCTGTTGACGCGCTTTTCGATAACGGCAGGCGATCCCGATCAGTGAGGGGAGATTCCAAACGGCCGTTGAAATCGCTGTCCGATCTTCTTAAAGGTAAACAGGGTCGATTCCGTCAAAACCTGCTCGGCAAGAGAGTAGATTATTCGGGACGTACAGTTATTGTGGTCGGTCCCGAATTGAAACTCGGACAATGCGGCCTTCCCAAGAATATGGCGTTAGAGCTATTTAAGCCCTTCATTATCAATAAATTAGAAGAAAAGGGTTTTGTCCAGACAGTTAAGTCGGCAAAAAGGTTGGTTGAGCGGGAACGTCCCGAAGTCTGGGATATTATGGAGGAGATCATTAAGGATCATCCTGTGATGCTCAACCGCGCGCCCACTCTCCACCTTTTGGGAATACAGGCGTTTTATCCGGTTTTGGTAGAGGGTAAAGCGATTAAATTGCATCCGTTGGTCTGCGCCGCTTTCAACGCGGATTTTGATGGCGATCAGATGGCAGTTCATGTCCCTCTCTCTTTCGAGGCTCAGCTTGAGGCCAGAGTGCTCATGCTGGCATCGAAAAACCTGCTTCAACCTTCCTCCGGGAAACCGGTAGCGGTGCCGTCGCAGGATATGGTGCTCGGTTGCTATTACATGACAAAAGAGAGAGCCGGGGCTCACGGAGAAGGAAAGGTATTTGGCAATCAGGATGAAGTTATTTTCGCCCATTCTCAGGGAGCCGTTGATTTGCATGCTACGATTAAACTTTATATGCCTGATTTTAAAGAGAAGTATTTCGAAACTACTGTCGGACGCGTTTTATTCAACCAGGTTGTTCCCGATGAAATGGGATATTTTAATAAGGTGGCCTCCAAAAAAGTCCTGGAGGAGCTTATTTCCGCGTCCTACAGGAAAATAGGAGTCGACGGAACAGCAGAATTCCTTGATCGTCTTAAAACTCTAGGATTCGAATACGCTACCACGGCCGGAATAACCGTGGGGATCGACGATATGGTAGTTCCCCCGGAAAAAGCTACTATGATCAAAAAGGCGAACAAGGAAGTCGAGAGTATTCAGAAACAGTATGAGCGCGGCGCCATAACCAACGGCGAGAGATACAACAAGGTAATTGACACTTGGACCAGAACCACCAGCGAGGTTTCCGAGGCAATGTTCGAAAACCTCACCACTATGAATCAGGGATTTAATCCTATATTTATGATGGCCGATTCGGGTTCGAGAGGATCGAAAGAGCAGATCAGACAGCTTGCCGGGATGCGCGGTTTAATGGCCAAACCTCAAAAGCGGATTACAGGGCAACTCGGGGAGATTATCGAAACGCCCATTACCGCTAATTTCCGCGAGGGATTGACCGTATTAGAGTACTTCATCTCAACTCACGGCGCTCGTAAAGGGCTTGCCGATACCGCGTTAAAAACCGCCGATGCCGGATACCTGACTCGCCGCCTGGTCGATGTCGCTCAGGATGTCATTATCTCGGAGGATGAATGCGGTACGATTCTGGGAATCGATATCGCCGCTTTAAAAGAGGGCGAAGAGGTAATCGAGAGCTTGAGCGACCGTATCTTAGGCCGCATGGCTCTGATGGATATTTACGATCCCATTACGGATGAGTTGATTGTCTCGGCCGATCAAGAAATAAATGAGGAAGGGGCCGCAAGGATCGAGGAATGCGGGGTCGAAACTGTAAGCATACGATCCGTATTAACTTGCGAATCGAGAAGAGGTGTCTGTATAAAATGTTATGGACGCAATTTAGCCACCGGTAAGCTTGTTAATTTCGGTGAATCGGTGGGCGTTATCGCCGCTCAATCTATCGGCGAACCGGGCACCCAGCTTACTCTTCGTACCTTCCATATCGGTGGTACCGCCGCAGTTATCGCTCAGCAATCCCAGTTGACCACAAAAACCGCCGGAAAAGTCGTGTTCAGCAGGATCAAAACTGTCTCCGGTGAGACTCCCGGTTCGCATATAGTGCTTTCACGCGAGGGAGAATTGCGTATTGTCGATGAGAAGGATAGAACGCGTCAGCGGTATACTATTCCTTACGGTAGTGTTCTTATGGTCAAAAACGGACAGATGCTCGAAAAGGGCGATGTAATTTTCGAGTGGGATCCCCATACTAATACTATCCTCACCAATAAAACCGGTACGATCGATTTTATCGATATTACCGAGAATGTCACCTACCGCGAAGAACTGGATGAATCTACCGGATTATCGGCTCAAGTTATTATCGAGACCAAGGAAAAGGTCTTAAGACCTCATATCGCTGTACTCGACGCCAATGGAAAGAAATTGGCCAGCTATTCAATCCCGGTCGGCGCGCACCTTCAGGTTAAGAACGGTCAGAAGGTTAAAGCGGGTGAAATGATGGTGAAAATTCCCAGGGAAGCTTATAAAACAAAGGATATCACCGGTGGTTTGCCCAGAGTTGCCGAGCTGTTCGAGGCTCGCCATCCCAAAGATCCCGCGGTGGTTACCGAGATCGACGGGTCGATCGAATATGGTAAAATAGTCAGAACCAACCAGCAGGTTATTGTCCACGGCGAACACGGCGAGGACAAGGAATATCTGGTTCCTCACGGTAAACATCTACTTGTCCATGACGGCGACCAGGTTCTATCGGGCGATAGGCTTTGCGAAGGCCCTATTGATCCTCATGACATTCTCGGGATCAAAGGCCCCAACGCTGTCCAGGAGTATCTGGTTAACGAAATTCAGGGCGTTTATCGTCTGCAGGGCGTGAAAATAAACGATAAGCATATCGAGGTTATCATCAGGCAGGTATTGCAAAAAGTCAGGGTTCTGGACGTTGGGAATACCAACCTTCTCGAGGGCGAAATTGTCGATAAAATCAAGCTTCTTGACGAGAACAACCGGGTATTAAACGAGGGCGAAAATCCGGCCACCTACGAACCTCTGCTTCTGGGTATAACCAAGGCGTCTTTATCCACCGAAAGTTTCATTTCGGCGGCTTCATTCCAGGAGACTACCCGGGTATTAACGGAGGCCGCGATAAACGGGAAAACAGATAAATTGCTTGGATTGAAAGAAAATGTGATTATCGGGCGATTGATTCCGGCCGGCACCGGGCTGGAGTTATACAATGATATCGAAATAGTTGAGGACGAGGAAGCCGACGAAATCGAGAAGAAAATCGAAACCGTAGGCTAAAAAGGGCTTGACAGTGGAGAATTTAGATTTATTTTAAGAGTCTGTATTTTTTAAACAGGAGGATGTTTGCCAACGATTAATCAATTGGTCAGAAAAGGGCGTAAGAGGGTACTTACCAAGCCCAATACTCCGGCTCTCAGGAGCTGTCCTCAGAAGAGGGGAGTTTGCGTGAGGGTTTATACGTCCACGCCAAAAAAGCCCAATTCGGCTTTGAGAAAAGTGGCGCGTGTAAGGCTGACCAATGGTATTGAAGTTACGGCTTATATCCCCGGTGAAGGGCACAATCTTCAGGAGCACTCCATTGTCCTGATAAGGGGTGGCAGTGTAAAGGATCTCCCGGGAGTCAGGTACCACGTCGTAAGAGGTACTTTAGATACTACTGGTGTTGCCGACAGAAAAAAAGGAAGATCCAAATACGGGGTCAAGCGGCCCAAGAAATAATTCGAGGAAGATTTGTCAAGAAGAACAAAAGCGGAAAAAAGGGATAGGCTTCCCGATCCCAGATTCGGTTCGCCGGTGGTGACACAATTTATCAACGGCCTTATGACCGGAGGTAAGAAATCGGTAGCCGAGAGAATATTCTACAGTGCCATTGAGTCTATTGACAAGAAGACCAATGACGGCGGTATCGAGGTTTTTCAGAAAGCCTTGAATAACGTAAAACCGATGCTCGAGGTAAAATCGCGCAGAGTTGGCGGAGCCAACTACCAGGTGCCCATCGAGGTACGGCCCGCAAGACGTCTGGCGCTGGCCATTCGGTGGCTTATCGCATATTCCACCTCAAGGTCGGAAAATACGATGTCCGAAAAGCTTGCCGCCGAGTTTATGGCCGCCTCGCGTGGCGAGGGCACATCTGTCAAGAAGAAAGAAGATACTCACAAAATGGCGGAAGCCAATAAGGCGTTCGCTCATTTCCGTTGGTAGTAGCGAGTTAGGTGGATTAACAGATAATGAGGTTTAATTAAATAATTTTCGAAAACCAGGAGTAATCCGCTGTCGCGGGCCCCTGGAATTCGGGGGCGCTTGTTAAAGGCAGTGGATTTTTTTATGTCTACAGATAGAAATTTAGAAAGACTGCGTAATATCGGCATCATGGCTCATATCGATGCCGGTAAGACCACGACGACTGAGAGGATTCTGTTCTATGCCGGCAGGACTCATCGGATCGGTGAGGTCGATGATGGCGCGGCGATCATGGATTGGATGGAGCAGGAAAAGGAACGCGGCATTACCATAACTTCCGCCGCCACGACCATTTTCTGGAACGACCATACTATCAATGTCATTGATACGCCCGGCCATGTCGATTTTACCATGGAGGTTGAGCGGTCATTGAGGATTCTCGACGGAGCCGTGGCGTTGTTTTGCGCGGTAGGCGGCGTGGAACCGCAGTCCGAGACTGTCTGGAGACAGGCCGATAAATACAGGGTTCCACGGATAGCGTATGTTAATAAGATGGATAGAATCGGCGCGGATTTTTATGGCGCTGTAGATATGATGAGGGATCGTCTGGGAGCGGAAGGCGTACCGATTCAAATACCGATAGGGGCGGGAGATCTCTTTAACGGTATTATAGATCTCATCTCCATGCGAGCCCGTTTCTATCAAGAGGACACTCAGGGCACGGATTTCACCGATCTGGAAATCCCTCCCGATCTTTATGAAGAGGCAAAGGCAAAAAGAGAACATCTTATTGAAAAGATTTCCGATTATGATGATACATTATTGGAAAAATTCCTAAACGACGAGCATATTGAGCCTGAAGAAATCAGGCGGGCATTGAGACAGGCTGTTATAGATTTGAAGTTTTTCCCGGTTCTGTGCGGATCGTCCTATAAAAATAAAGGAGTTCAGGCCCTTTTGGATGCCGTAGTTTGGTATCTGCCATCCCCCTTGGACCTTCCCCCGGTAAAGGGAACCGATCCGGATAGTGGCGAAGAGATGG
>JAZGHS010000098.1:0-6598 GCA_036481315.1 Candidatus Zixiibacteriota bacterium
GCCACCAATATCTCCTCCGGCGCTTCGTCGTCAGGAACAGCTTCGGGTAGGCCCATCGACGGCGGAATCTGTCTTTCCTCCAGCTTGATTCTCACCTGCTCAGGCGGCGTTGAAATCGACGGGGGCAACATTATCTTCTGAATGGTATTAATCGTTATTTCGGGCACGTCGATATGGCCTTTCGAACCGATGGCCATAACCATAAGAATGGTTCCGATCGCCGCCAGATGAACCGTAGCCGAGATCCCAAAACCCAGAGCCATATTTTTTTGATAGGCTCTTTTAAGATCCAGACAATGCTCCGATAATAAATTTGCCGCCATGATTCCTCCTTTTAGATGAGGTCCGCTTTCCTTCTCTCTACGATTGAGATGGCGGTTTTATTCCATGACGGACAAAAAAAGCCCCGGGTAATCATACCCGGGGCGAAAAAACGAATTCTAATTCGCGATCAACCTTTAAGTTTGAATTCCACTTTGTAGGTGGCCCAAACCGCGATCGGCTGACCGTTGGCAATAGCGGGTTTCCAGACGGTGTTGTAGGCGGCCTCAACAGCGGCTTCCTCGAAACCGGCATTTGCTCCGGAATCTTTAACGACGATTACGTCGCGAACCTTACCATCTTTATCGACGAGAACATTGATCCAGACAGAACCCTCGATCCCCGCCCTTTGAGCGAGAGGCGGATAAACCGGTTGAACCTGGTTAACCTGCACCGGCGCTTCCTCGAATGGCACGAATTGATCCGGTTGCGGAAGCAATTCGTCGAGGATGCCCTGGAGATCCATATCGACACCGAGATCCTCCAAATCCTCCACCGGCATGGCCGGGGCCATCTCAGCCAACTCGTCCTGAGTGGCTATTTCCACCTCTTCGGGGGCTTCCTCATCGGGTACAGCTTCCAGAATGCCTACCGACGGTTTGATCTGATGCTCGGGAGTGGCAACCTTTATCTGTTCCTTCTGCTGGGAGAGCGATGGAGGAAGGATCAGATCGGCTTTGGATTTGATTACGATCTGGGGAGCCACTATTTTATTATCAGAGGTGATAAACATCACCAGAAGTATCAAGCCTATTGCCAGAAGATGAACTCCGGCCGAAACACCGAAGCCTATAGCCATGTTCTTCTGGTAAGCTCTCTTGAGCTCCAGCGATCCAATCAATAATGATCTCTGGCTCATAGCTCTACCACCCCCCCTTCGCTGACAATCTTGAGAACGTGCTCATCCCAAGCATTCATATCCTGCAAACTGAATCGTACCGAATATTTCTCCGAGGTTATCGTCGGATCGACTTTCCTTGCGGCGTCTAACGCGGCGTTGATCTGCCTTTCTATCCTCTGGATCTCATCGATAATGACAACCATCAACTGGTAGGACGCGGCGTGATCGATCTTTAGGACCATAACCAGTTTGGATACGTTTCTGTTTTTATCATCTATAACCTCGGCAAGCTTCTCGAAATTTACCTGTTCGGGCTGATCCATATCCTCGCCGATCATATAGTACAACGAATCATTCTTATCGACAAACATCTGTAAAAGCTTCGATTTCCCGATCTTTTTGGCTTCAGTAACATCTGCCTGTTTCGGAGGAAGAGAAATTTCCATCGATAAAGGAGTCGAAAACACAGTGGTGACCATGTAGAAAATCAGAAGCAGAAACGCGATATCGACCATCGGTGTAAGGTCGTTGCGGATATTGACCCTTCTTTTGGGTCTCTTCAACCCGCCTTTTTTCTTTTTAGATCGTCCCCCGCCTAAATCTACTGCGGCCATATAATCACCTCATTCCTAACCGGCCGGCTCAGCGGCGATTGCGATTGGCTGTCGTTTTATCTCCGTCATCAGGGAGAATCTATCGATATTGATTTCCTGTAACGCGTCCATGATTTTCTTAATAGTCCCGTAACGAGCCTTTTTGTCGGCCTTGACAATCACCATGGGGCTAACCCTCTTGGCCAGGAATTTTGCCTGGACCTTTATGAACTCCGACGTCAATGTCCGCGGCTCGACGTCGATATAATCCCTGATTATCGTGCTGGAATCCTTCAGAATAAGGTTGCCGTTGATAACAGTATCGGCCGTCGCGACGAAATCGGTAATATACTCCAAAAAGATTTCGTCGTCCTTATTGACCGTAATGTTGATCAGATCGGAGTTCGGTAAATGAAACTGCGAGGTCGACGCGGCCAAGCTAATCTGCTGTTTCTCTGGTGGTTTAAACTGAGTGGTGGCCATGTAAAAGATCAAAAGGAGAAAAGCGATATCGACCATGGGGGTCATATCGATTAGGATACTGACTCTCCTCTTCTTACTAGCCATAATTACTTGCCTTCCTTATCCTTCAACAACTGAATAACCTCATAAGAGGCCTCATCGATAGTATAGTTGAAAGCGTCAACCTTGTTTACGAAGAAATTATAGGCTATGATACCGATAATGGCGTTAGCCAAACCGCCCGCGGTGTTAACAAGCGCCTCGGAAATACCGACCGCCAGCGCTTCGGCGTTGATTACACCGCCGGTCCGGTGACCCGTGGCCGCGAAAGCCCTGATCATACCGATCGTGGTTCCGAGAAGTCCGACCATGGTGGCAATCGACGCAATAGTTGAGAGGGCAATAAGGTTTCTCTCGAGAAGCGGAACCTCTAAGGCGTTAGCTTCTTCGATAGCCCTCTGAGCCTCGGAAATCCTCTTTTCGCCGTCCATGGAGGAATCGTCTTTAACGACGTTATATCTCTCGATACCGGCTCTTAAGATATTGGCGACTGTCCCGCGCTGCTTGTCGCAGGCAGCCATGGCCCCATCATAATCGTCCGATTGGATCGAAGTCACCACCCGTTTGAAAAACGATTGCACCGACGATTTACCAGCGGCAACTTTATAAAGAGTGATGGAACGTTCGATTATGAAACCGAAAAGCATCACCAACAAAGCGATCAACACGACAACAAGCGGACCGCCCTCGTACATGGTGTGCATCAGCGTCCCTTTGGGCTGCGGTTTGAAAATCCCGTACTGCATACCGGCCCCGACTACAAAGGCCACTATGAACAGAATTGTTACGAAAATTACCTGACGCAAACTGGTTGCCTCCTTCTTTTATTATTACTTCGAAAAATCATTCGATTAAGTGATAATTAAATTACAATCCACGGGATTGCGCGAACGCGATAGATAATCCCGCGATATTAACCCAGAAACCGAAACCGGCTATAGTGAAAATTGCCATAAGGTTCAACGATTTCCCGATGGCTTCGGCGCCGAGTGAACCGAATGGCTGAGGGCCGCCGAAAAGGAGAATTACCAGAAGAGCGATATAAAGCAGAATCGGGACAAACGTAAAACGCGAGTATTTTTTAACAGTCTCGAGGTAGTCATCCCCTTTATTCTTATTAATCAGACCGATAATGTTCAATACCCCGGCCGCAGGGCATGCGATCAGGATCAACGAGTAAACTATCACGGTTAAGATCATGCCAGCCCCGCCCCAGGCGGCGTAAGCCCCTATAAACGGCAGGTTAAGGAAATACGATATGGCCGAACCGGATAATATTTTTCCCTGTAGCGTGATCGAATAGGCCGGCAGAAAGAAAGCCAATATCAGAATGATATTGCCGATAAAGGAAACGATCCTGTCAGCGGAACTCATCAGGTTGACATTAACCAATGATGATTCCCGATCGAGAACCGACAATTGACTGTCAGCGGCCTGAATGTGTTTAAGGTATTTCTTGCGTTCGTCGTCGGATTGCCAGAATTCGCCTATCTTGCCGGGATTGATATCAAACCCGAGATATCTGAATTTATCGTCGGCATCCGGCTGTCTTTTCCCCATTATATCCTCCGTTACTCCTGTCCCTGAACGGTTGTTCTCATCTTGCCCTTGATAGCGTCTTTGTTGCCCGGATCGATAGCCAGGACCTTTTCATAATACGTCCGGGCATTCCTTGTCTTATCACAATACTCATAAGAACCGGCTATATTGAAAAGAATCGATGTTTCATTCGGTTTGCATTTTTCCGCCTTTAAGAGCACGGGGATAGATTTATCGCATTTATTCAACTCAAAATAGCTGTACCCCAGATCCGGGTAAATCACACATCTAATCGAATCGGTGATGTCGGCGGAGTCATCGTTGAGCAGAATCTCAAAATGCTTAATCGCCTTCTGATGGTTCTTGTTGAACGTATAAATTTTTCCAAGCATAGAGCGCATCTGGATATCTTCCGGTTTGACAATCAACGCGCTTTCGAATGTAGCACCGGCTTTATCGTAAGACTCGGTTTTAAGATAGCAGAAGGCCAGGTTTCGATAGGAGTTCACGCTGGCGGAATCCAACCTTATTTTCGTCCTGAAAAACGGCACCGCGGCGGCGTAATCACGCTTGTAGTACATGGAAAGACCGGCGTATTCGTAGGCCGACGAAAATACCGAATCGAGTTCTATTGATTTCTGGAAAGAGGTCAGGGCCGAATCGAAGAAAACGTTTTCTTTCACACCCATCTTAATGGCGACTTTGCCCTTATCAAACCAGTAAAGGACGCTGTCCGGCAACCCGAAAACCGCCTCGTAACGCGTATAGGCGTCCCACGACTTATCATATTCTTTGCGGTCGGAATAAAGTCTGGCCAGGTAACCAAACGCTTCCGCTTCCCTGGTTTTAAAACTCACCGCCTTCTCGAAAGCCTCAGCGGCCTTCTCATGGTCCCGCAACTTCAGATAAAGTTCACCGAGGGTAAACCATCTCTCGCCGTCGTTGGGCATAATCTTGAGGTACTCTACAAAACAGAAAGCGGCGTCGCCATGTTTATTGGCCAGCTGCGTGATATGAGCCAACTCCAGCCAGGCGGTGGTATCGTTAGGATGAAGCTCGATATCTTTCCTGTACTCTTTAATAGCCTCTTCGAGATTGCGCATCTTAATATGACTTTGCGCCAGTTTATAGTGAATATCGCTGACTATTTCCTCGATAGCAGGATCAAATGCCATCGCTTTTTTAAATTCGGCAACGGTAATACTAAATACGTTGTTGCGATAATTAATCTCTCCGAGAGCGAGATGATACCAGGCGTTTTCCTCATCTTTGTCTATCGCTTTTCTCAAATTGAGATCAGCTTCGGAATAGCTTCCAAGCTCCATCTGGGCCGTTCCCAACCCGTGGTAAAGCTCGGCTTTTTTCTTCCTGGCCAGACCTCGCTCGAAATACTCGATCGCCTTTTCGAACTGGCCGAGTTTCACAGCGGACATCCCGGCGCCGTAAAGAGCGTCGACATCTTTTTTCTTTTTCCCCACCGCTATTTCATACGCAGCGAAAGCGCTCTGAAAATTTCCCAGTTCGTAATTGAGATCCCCTGCGAATCTGTTAAGTTTGAAATCGTCCGGCTCCAACGCCAAACCGTCGTTGACAGCCTTTAAAGCGCCTTGCAGGTCCCCGCTGTCTTTCAACGCTTGAGCCTGCTTAAGAGCGTCATTGGCCGGTCCGGCAATCGCGATGCCAAAAACGCCGATCACAATGATGAATGTTAAAGCGAATTGTCTCAACTTAGGGTCGCCTCCACAAAAAAAGATCCTGAAATAAATCAGAATTGCAAAATATAATATCGGCTGTCAATGTCAAGTTTTTTTTAGTCACTTTCGGCTCCTTTCCGCACCCCGAAAATCTGCCTGTAAGTCGAAATCCCTCGGGATATTCCGTAACCGGTGAGGACTAATCCCACGACTATCCGAATACCCTGATTGAAGAAAACATGTTCAGAGAAAATGAGCCCTGTTAAAATTCCCAGCCCGGTCACCAAAAATACGAAAGAAAGAAGAAGTCCGAGCCATCCGAGGGCCTTTTGCACCGCATTATTAGTATCCATTTCTATTCTCTCCAATATTTATACGAAGCCCCCACTTGTTTTATTCCCTAAACAAGCCCTCTTTTTAGTCTCATTGAGGCCAGAGTAGTAATTATCACAGTCCAGGCCAATAAAATCAAGGCCTCATCCCAAAGTTGACCAAATCCGGCTCCCCTCAGAAATATCCCCCTTATCACTTTAAGATAGTATCTCATTGGTAGAAAATAAGTTACCGCCTGTATGGCCTTGGGCATATTGCTGATGGGAAAAATAAATCCGGAGAGTAAAATGTTGGGGATAATAAAAACCTGGTTGATCCAAATGGCTTGATCCCCGGTATAGGCAAACGTGGAAATCAACAATCCGGCCGTAAGACAGGCTAAGATAAAAAAGATCGAGAGAAAATATAGGAGAAATACCGAACCGGCAAAATCTATCTTGAACCAGAGTAAACCGACTACCAGAACCAAGGTTATAATAATATAACCGATAAAAATCGGCGGTAATAGCTTGCCCAAAATCAGGTCCAGAGGTTTGATCGGGGTTACCGCTAATTGCTCGGCGGTACCTTGCTCTCGCTCCCTGACCACTCCGAGCGTAGTTAGATTCAATAAGAGTATCAGGGTCAACATTGCCATAACGCCCGGTACCATAAAATTAGCCGATTTTAATTCGGGATTGAACCATACCCTCGGCTCAGAACGGTTAAGTTTCGGTGGCTCAATTCCTTTGCTTAAGAAGAATTCATGGGCCAAC
>JAZGHS010000099.1:0-7419 GCA_036481315.1 Candidatus Zixiibacteriota bacterium
GGGAAAATTCGAGATCTGTAACGGTGGGACGATATTACTCGATGAGATCGCCGATATGTCACCGCTTACCCAATCGAAAGTTCTTCGCGTCCTGCAAGAACAGGAATTCGAACGGGTTGGGGGTCTCGATACTATCAAGGTCGATGTGCGGATTATTGCCGCGACAAATAAATCGTTAGTAAATATGATAAAAGAGGGACAATTCCGGGTAGATCTTTTCTACAGGCTTAAAGTTGTCTCTCTTTACTTGCCGCCATTACGGGAACGACGTACCGACATTCCGCTTCTGGTTGACCACTTTATGAAAAGTTATTCCGAGGAAACCGGGAAGATAATCGATAGTATCTCCAACGAGGCTCTTGACGAGCTAACCAAATATCCGTGGCCCGGAAATGTCAGGGAGCTTGAGAATAATATTCATACCGCGGTGGTTATGGCCAAGACCAATATCCTCCTTCCAGAACATTTCCCGGTGCTCTCCGAAACGTCCGAGACGGTACGAATCGATCTCGACGCTGTTGAGGAGGATTATTCGCAGATGTTTGCCGAACACCTAAACCCCAATTTTGAAAAGATCCTGGCTATCTCCGAGGGCCATGTATATCATCATCTGCAATCAGGGTTCGAGCGGGCGTTGATCTCGGCCACGTTGCGCTATACCAAGTCAAATCAGGTTAAGGCTGCGGAGCTTCTCGGTATCTCCCGCAACACTCTTCGCGATCGTATCGCTAAATACGGTTTATATTAAATCATAGACGGATTGCCTGTCCGCCAGAGGCGGACACACAATGCCAATCGCGCGGTTCGGCGTTATGCCGAACCGCGTTGCGTTTACAGAGGCAATGGCTTTAGTCACGCAACCAGGCGATTGGCATCGCGCTTAGAGCCCGCTGGAAGCGGGATCGAAGGGCAATCCGCTTATCTGCACAAATTAGCAGATAGTTGTTGACTGTCGCTGGCGGGGTATGCTATAATGGCTTCATGAGAATAGTACTGATTTCTTTGGTATGCTTATTTTCGTTAGCTTTCGCGAAGGATGCAATCCCAGATTCCGCCGACACAGTTTACGCTCCATTAGACAGCCTAGATGCGGGATTGGATGTCGCTATAAGCGCGTTGAAGATGACGCGCGGTGATCTTACATTTCGGGGGGATTATTTGGAACCGGATGCTTATAGGTTACCGATTATAGATTATTATATGAAAGCGCCTTTAGCGTTGATAGGGTACGCAAAATGGAATGTGAAGAACTGCGACATTATTTCCCTGGCGGAGATTGAGCCAGATGTCTTCGGCTCCAGGCGTTTACTGTTAGCGGATACAGAATTCCCTGAATTCGAGAGCATAAAAAGACTTTTGTCCTCTACCGAGATTAATAGAGCGTTAGACGGCAAAACGATTTTTCTACTCAAAAATATCATTGAATTTATTGAGAAAACGGATATGAGAAATTCATACGAGTTTTCGAAATATTCGAAAGCAGAAATCGATTCTTTAGAGACTGGTTTTACTGTTCTACTTGAGGAGAATACGGGAGATGAATTTTTGTCGGCGCACGACCTCGATAGCCTCGAGCAATACGAAGAGGTTTGGGCCGAAAAACTCTTAAAACTTGCGGAAAAATGCGGGAATCGTGGCCAAATTATATCTGATCTCGGCTCTTTAATGCGGACGATTGAATCATCATTTTCGCCTAAGCAACTCAAAAACGAATCCAGAAACGAATGGAATACCGAATTCGGCCAGATCATCATCGGTGATACCACTGACAACCATTACACCGGCGACCTGTTCATCGTTATCGATCCCGGCGGTGATGATACCTACGATATCGAGTTCGAGGGAACCGGGCATCATACGTACATTATAGATTACGATGGCGACGACACCTACAACATGCCGAAGAACCGGATCAGCCCCTATTTTTTCGGCTCGAATATGATTATCGATTACGATGGCGACGACAGCTACAACGCCGGCTCATGGACACTGGGCGCCGGGCTGTTTGGCGTCGGAATCCTTTGGGATATGAAAGGCAACGACCGCTATTTCGGGGATACCTTTACCCAGGGTGCGGGATGTTTCGGTGTCGGCATTCTCCGCGACGATGAGGGTAACGATTCTTACCAGGCGGCTTTGTATTCTCAAGGATTTGGGTTTGTCGAGGGTATCGGGGTATTGATTGACAACTCCGGCAACGATAATTATTTCGCTGGCGGAAAATATAAGGATTTCATCCGTTATAACGATCATTACCTGTCGCTCTCGCAGGGTTTCGCCTACGGTATCCGTCCCAAGATGTCGGGCGGTGTGGGGATGTTGATCGATAAATCGGGTAACGATGTTTACGTATCCGATATTTTCGGGCAGGGAGCGTCGTACTGGTACGGGCTGGGTATGTTGGCCGACGGCGGCGGTAACGATCAATACTTATCGTTCCAATACGCGCAGGGCAACGGTACTCACATGTCGCTGGGTATTCTCTACGACGTTTCCGGTGACGATGTCTATTCCGCCAAAGGGGTCTCGCAGGGTTGCGGCCACGATCGCGCTGTCGGGATGCTTATCGATCTCGACGGTGACGATAACTACAACGCTTACGATCTCTGCCAGGGGGCCGGATCGGCCAACGGGCTGGGGATCATCGCCGATGTTCGCGGTAAGGACGTTTATATCGTTCGTTCCGATAAGAACACTCAAGGGTACGGCAACCCACGTCGTGAATACGGCTCGATCGGTATCTTCCTCGATCTCGGTGGTAAAGACGGTTACTCCGGCGGCCTGGGCCGCGATAATCATTGGTGGACATATTCCAAATGGGGTGTGGGGATCGATAAATGAAAAAGACCAGTCTATTTATAATATTGATATTATCGACCGCAAGTTTTGCTCAAACCGAGGCTGATTCAATAAATCAAATCGTCGATTCTCTGTTTATTCTAGCTACAACCAAGAATATCAACTACCAGGATCAAGTACAGCCCGCTAAAGAAGCATTAGGGGAGATGAGAGAAACAGCTGTGCCTCGGCTTGTAGAGAAAATGGATACCCAGGACGCCCGCTCCATGCATGCCCTGGTCGCTATATTCAAACTGATTGGCCGTTCGGCGGTGCCGTATATAGTCGATGCGTTAGACGAGAAAGACCCGTTCAAACGTCGCCTGGCGGCAAGGGCATTGGGCGATATGAAAGATTCCACTGCTGTCGATGGCTTGCTTAATTTCACCGGCGATCCGGATTATCGTATCCGGGCCGGGACCGTTGTCGCGTTGGGCAAAATAGGAGATCCGCGGGGTATTAATGCCGCGATGAATGCTCTTAACGATGACGACTATCTTGTTCGGCTAAACGCCGCAACCGCGCTTTCGATGTTCGCCGATCCGGCTACGATCGATATCTTGATCAACGCACTTTCGGATTCCTATTACGGGGTGAGATATAAGGCCGCTCATGCGTTAGGGAATATAGGAGAACAATCGGTCGCTCCCATAAAAAGCGCCTTATCATCATCCGAAAGTAAAACAGCCTTTTATCTCGTGATCGAAATCGCCGGGAATCTAAAAGACAAAAAACTGATAAAGCCGTTATCCGAAATCCTAAAATCCGACGACCCTCTCGCTCGGGCGTTTGTGGTGGAAGCGCTTGATAAATTCGAATCGAATAAAGCGAAGAAAACTCTTCGAAAGCTTCAGGATAAAGAAACCCATCCCTTTGTTGTCGGGAAACTCGCCGGGATAAAGTCGGAATAGCGATGGATCTGGAAAAACGATTATACGAAGCGCTGAAATCGCATGGGAAAACACCCGAGAAATCCAAGTCTGATTTATTCAAGGAACCGCCCATCGGTACGGTCAGGGAAACTTCTGCGGGGCCTATCTGGATGGTGGAGACGGCCTACGACGAGGGTTATCTTCACGGCAGAGTGGAATTATCGAACTCAATCGCCGGAACGGCTCTGCCATATTTCGAATCGTCTCTGGATTATGAAAAATTTGCCACATCGGGAATAGCTGTAATAGACACCGAAACAACAGGGCTTGCCGGGGGCACAGGCACTTACCCTTTCATACTTGGGGTAGGTTTTTTTATTAATGATAAATTCGTGGTCAGGCAATATATCCTGCGCGATTTCGCAGAAGAGCCTGCACAGCTGGCAGCGTTTACCGAGGATATAAAAGGCCTATCGACGCTCCTCACTTACAACGGCAAATCGTTCGATATCCCGCTTCTGCGAACCAGGTTTCGTATCAACAGGACGCCTATTCCGTTTTCCGATTATCCGCATATCGATATGGTCCATCCCTGCCGACGGTTATACAAACTGCATTTCGAATCTTTCACCCTTGGGATGATGGAATCGGCGATCGTCGGATTCGAACGTATCGATGATGTCCCTTCGCACCTGATACCGTATATCTATTTCGATTTTCTGCAGAACCGAAATCAGGAACTTTTGCTTCCCATACTTAACCACAATCGCGACGATATAGTCAGCCTCTATCTCCTCGCCCAGGAAACCGGCCGTCGTATAGAGCTTGCATGTAACGACGGATGCGAGGACGACCCGTTTCTACTTTCGCTGTCGCGGATTTCATTTAATAATCGCGAATACGATAAAGCGAGAACCTTCATAGATAAGATAAAAACAGAATACGCTCCGGATAAGATAGCCGATGAGACCCTCTTCCTAAAATCGATTCTTGCCAAGAAAGAGAGAAACTGGGATGAAGCCCAATCCCTATGGCGCGAGATGCTCGATTCAGGGAAGTTCGGATATTATCCTCATATAGAAATGGCCAAGCATCTCGAACATCGTAAAAAAGATATTAAAGCCGCCTTGGAATTAACAAACAACGCACTGAAACTTATAGAGTTCGAGCGGGAATTGTCATCGCATACATCGTATAAAAACAATAGCTCCGCCCTTAAACGAAGACATAAACGATTAACCCATAAAATAAAAAAGGACGTCGGCCTTTAAAGACCGACGTCCCATTAATTTTATTACGGTAGTTCCCTATTGATTAATCAAAAGGACCGGACCTGAATTAATATCCTCATCATCGTCGTAAATGAACTGGTCGTTATCAAGCGGATTCGGTAATGCCCACGTATTCCCCACCGCCCAGATCGTATCGGGGCTTTCGTTTCTGATTAACCATTGATTGCCGAGGCCGCAGTCTCGAATCGTGTTGCCGCCCGCGTCGGTGGAATCCACCGTGCCCAGATCGGGACGGGCAGAATCGAGAATCTGAACGCCTATGTTTCCGCAGTCGATTATCTGGTTATTCCGAATCATCGGTTCGCTCATCTCGCCGGCCGATATTCCAATCGAATCTCCCGAAATTACATTCGATTCGATCATGGGGCGCGGAAGGTTGTTTCCTCTTGCCGCTATACCGATATAGTTGGGACCGATATGATTATCCCTGATTTTTACAAATATGCCGGGAAGCAACCAGATCCCGACGCCGTTATTATCGGCGGTGGATATATTCAACGCCTCAATGGTGATAGCGTCGCCATCCAGAGAAAATACCGAGCCCGACTCGTTATGGCCTCCACCGGGCCCCACCACAAATGTAGAGTCAGCGCCTTTTCCCATCAGTATAACACCGGCGGGGACATACAGAGGAAACAATTCATTCGAACTTGCGTTATATACACCCGATTCAACAATCACGGTTTGCATCGAAACCGCCAGCCCCAAGGCATGAGTAATCGTTCTATACGGATTATTCCGCGAACCTATCCCGGTAGAGTCTGAACCCGATTCGCTTACGTAGATTTTCGAAGGATCGATTATGATTACCCAGGCGTTTCCCCTAACTGAACTATCGGCTTCGGAAACCGCGGAAATTTTTATCGAATCCGCGTTAGGTTCGGAAACCGGCGAATGATAATCACCGTCCTGGTTAATAGTGCCGAATTCAGTGTTTCCGCCGGGAATATCCTGCACTAGCCAGGTGACATTTATGTTCGATGTCCCGTAAACAAATACGGAGAAATTATGTGATTCCCCCGGATCGAGAATCACCCTTTCCGGATTAACAGTTACTGAGATTTCAACAGAATCATCCGGCTGGGTAGTAATACTCTCGTCGCCACACGAGGTTAAGAGCAAGATCGGCAAAATAAATACTAATTTTCGCATACCTCTCCTTTCATACAACAGAAGCTAAGGAAACAATATAAGGAAAATCCGGACTATGGCAACAGAAAGAACGTCTATTTCTTCTTTTTGGGCCTGGCTCTGGATTTCAGTTTGGATATTTTTTTTGAATCACGTTTCGGTTTTTCGGTTTTAACCGTCTGAAGCGTTTCGATCCCCCCGAGAATATTCTCGAGATACTCTAAGGATAGCTCGCGGTATAACGTCTCTTTTTTCGCTCTGGCCTCTTCTGAATCGTCAGGCAGAGATTCAATTTTCCTTCGAAGGCTTGCCAGTCGCCCCCTCATGGTCGATTTCCTTGTTTTTTCCTTGTGGGTCAAAAATAGCGACCAGGTAAGGAGAATAACGACCAAAATCAGGGCGAAAAAAGAAAGGTAATTTACAAGGTTATCCATAGTTGAAGATTATGGGGGATATTCATTTTTTGGTCAACGATAATAACCATCTCCTTTCGGCCAGAAGCATCGAGCTTTCGATATTCCGGCAACACCACGGATTTAACATTGAAAATCCCCCAAAAAAAGTACCCCGCCTGGCGGCGGGGTACCGTCCGACGCAGTGGAGGGCCATAGCGTCGGCTCCCGATGTGATCGGGATGGGCTGCACAAAGATGAACATCTAAAAACCGATTGATGTTCCCAGCTTCAAGCTAAATATATATTCAGTATAGTTTTTTGATTTATAGAGAGGTATTCGCGAATTAAGCGAACGCGCGGCCGAATTCCCAATATCCTAAAGAAAGTATTGCGAAACTTATCTTAAGATCCCGACGCCGCTTCTATTTCAACTAGCAAGAGGTTTTTGATTTGAGGATCTACATTCGGTTCGAGTTGGAGGTATTTTTTCCATGCCCTGGCCGCCCCTTTTACGTCCTCCATCTCCATTCTCAAAACCGTGCCCAGATTGAAATAAGCCTGGGGAAAATTAGGGTCAACCTCAATCGCTTTGTTGAAAAGCTCGATGGCTTTTTGGGGCCGCCTAAGTTCCCTGTACATAGACCCGCAATCCACCAGAACTGGGGGGTTATCCGGTTTTATCGACAGGGCTTTCTCGTAATACTCCACCGACCTTTTTGGTTCGGCTAAATCGTAATAAGCGTTCCCCAGATCGATCAGGATCGCCAGGTTGCCCGGATCGCTCGCCAGCCGTGTTTCCAGACCGGCAATTTTCGTCCCAAGTTCGGCCTGAAAATCCAATTGGCCTGTAAATCCCTCCGGACGAGTCGTAATATCTGCCCGGGGCGATTT
>JAZGHS010000100.1:0-6958 GCA_036481315.1 Candidatus Zixiibacteriota bacterium
CGATGAATACCCCTTAATAATCATCCGCGTATAGCCCATTAAGATCGTCGCCAGATTAGAATTGGTGCCGTCGATATAAACTCCAACCTCGGCCTTAGAATTTTTTGCCAGACGACGGGCAAAATCGGGTGGAATGATAATTCCTACGACCGCCTCTCCGGAATCGAGAAATCGATCTATTTGGGGCACGCTATCAACATAACCTTCGATGTTGAAATGACCGCTTGAAACGAAACGGTTAATCAATTCTCGGCTTTGCGACGAGCGGCTTTGGTCGCAGACAATAATCGGATTCTCTCGAACCTCGGTGGTGGCCACGTAACCGAAAACGATCAACTGAATTATCGGGGCGATAATCAACATCCCGAGCGTACGTTTATCCCTCAATAGCTGAATCAGCTCTTTTTTGGCAATAAAAAAAACTCGTCTAATCATCAATCCAGACTCTTTTTGAATTTTGTCGCGGCCATCCCCAAGAAAAACAATGAATTAGCGATCAGAAATAATGCCTGTGGCCATAATGTCTCGATCCCCACCCCTTTTAAAAATATGCCTCGTAGAATCGTCAGGAAATATCTGGCCGGGACTATATGGGTGACGGCCTGAATCGCGACCGGCATGCTGGAAATCGGGAAAATGAAGCCGGATAGAAGTATCGACGGCAGGAGGCTGATCATAAAAGCCAATAACTGCGAGGTCACAACGGTTTTAGATACCGCCGAGACAAACAGACCAATCCCTAACGCGTTGGCCAGAAACAGGATGGAAAACAACCCCAAGTCAACGAGGCTTCCCCTGATAGGAATCTGAAAGACAAAATATCCCGCGGCCACCACCAGAAAGACATCGAACATTGAAAGAATTATATAAGGCGTAATTTTCCCCAAAATATATTCCCAGGATTTAATAGGTGAGGCAATTATCTGTTCGATTGTCCCGGTCTCTTTTTCCTTCACAATGGCATTTGATGTTAAAATCGCTCCGAGAAGCATCATTACGATCACGATTATACCGGGGACTATAAAATTGGAGGATTTCAATTCGGAATTGTACCAGATTCTCGTTTTCTCCTCCACCGACGGTACGATAAGGTCGTCGGGCAGATCAAGGTTTTCGTAAGTGAAATCGGAGAATACCGCCGCCTGGTATCCCATGGCCACATTGGCGGTATTGGCGTCGGAACCGTTGACCAGCACCTGAACGACCGCGCCTTCCTGATTTTTAATCTGAGATCCGAAGGACGGAGGTATTACGAGCCCGAGTGTTATTTCGTCCCTGATTAAAAGATCTTCCAGCCGCCCGTAGGATTCAGCCATATCGTAGAGTATAAAATATTCCGAGGAAACGAACTTGCTTATCAGCTCCCTTGACTTGGGGCTTTTCGATTGATCGAATACGCCCATGGGTACATGTCTGATATCGAACGTGACGCCGTAACCGTAAACGATCATAAGCATGATGGGTAAAAAAATCACAAGCAGGAGCGCACGTTTATCGCGGATGACGGTAATAATTTCTCTTATGATAATCGCTCGAAGCCGTGTCATGTTCGATCCCCCGTCTCGTCGTCGGATCGCAACAACGATACGAAAATATCCTCCAGCGACGGCGCGATTTCGTTTATTGGCGAAAACTCAACTCCCTCCGATTTAAGATAGGATGTTACAGCGGCTAATTTTTCCGGCTGAAGGTTCAAGTGGATATTCGTCCCAAAAAGCGAGATTGCGCCGAATCGATCTCTTTTTTTTCTCAAAAGATCGAAAGCGGTCCGCCAATTGTCGGTGACCAGTTCGTAAACCCTCTCCATCCCTTCCTCTTTCTTCAGGGCGGATGGTGAATTGAGCTTTATAAGCTTCCCCTTATCTATAAAAGCTATCCTGTCGCAATGTTCGGCCTCGTCCATGTAGTGGGTCGTCACGAATACCGTAACTCCCGACGATGACAGCTTATGAATCAAATCCCAGAAACTCCGTCTGGAGAGGGGGTCCACTCCCGCGGTCGGCTCATCGAGGAATAAGATCGACGGTTCATGCAGTACTGCCGCGCCTAACGCAAGACGCTGTTGAAAGCCGACCGGCAGATCCCCGGTTTGATCATCCTTGCGATTCGTCAGCCCGGCCATATCGAGCGCCCAGGATATCCTCTCTCTCCGTCTGTTTCCCGGAAGACCGTAAACGCCGCTATAGAATTCCAGGTTTTCGTATGGAGTCAAATCGCGATACAGGGAGAATTTCTGAGACATATACCCGGTGTTCAATTTAATCCGATCACTGTCTTTGCGTATCGAGTAGCCGCCGACCACTCCCTCTCCGGAGGTCGGCTTGATTATACCGCAAAGCATTCTGATAGTGGTTGATTTTCCCGCGCCGTTGGGTCCCAAAAAACCGAACACCTCCCCCCGGCAAACGTCGAAACCTATATCGTCGACAGCGGTAAAATCCCCGAATCTTTTGGTAAGATTCGTAACCGAAACAGCCGGGCCCGACAAAACGCGATCATCCGGCATCGGCAAGTTCCTGAATGAAAATATCCTCTAAGCCGGGTTCCACCGAGCGTATACTTTTGATTTGAATTCCCTCGTTTTGGAGATGCGACTTGAACGCCGAAAGATCATCGGATAACCCGATCGCGACATGAATTCTATTGCCGAAAAGGGATACTTTTTCATCTCCCAGTATCCGCGCGGATGTCTCTAATGCTTTAAGATTATCGCCGGTAATTAATTCATACATCGAAAACCTGTAACGGGACCTGAGTATTTTCATGTTACCGGTTATAATCGCTCGACCTTTATGCAGTAGTGTTATCTCCCCCGCTCTTTCGGCTTCGTCCATGTAAGGAGTGGAGACGATTACAGTAACACCCTCCCCGAGAAGATCGTAGAGGATCTCCCAGAGTTCCCGTCGCGATATCGGATCGACTCCGGTTGTCGGTTCGTCGAGCAATAGTAATTCGGGGGTATGGATAAGGGCGCAACATAGGGAGAGTTTCTGTTTCATACCGCCCGAGAGATGAGCGGCCCGACGGGTTCTAAATCCGGCGAGACGGGAGAATTCTAACAGCCTTCTGGCCCGGGGGATTTTATCAGAGTTCGAGACGCCGTAAAGGGACGCGAAAAAATCTATGTTCTCCTCGACGGTCAACGATGGATTGAGCGAAAACCGTTGAGAGAGATATCCTATTTTCCCCTTAATACTTTCAGGGGCGGAGGCGACATCGCGTCCGAGGACTTTAACCTTTCCACCGGTCGGAGACATTATTCCGGCGAGTATACGAAGCAGGGTCGTTTTTCCGGCGCCGTCGGGACCGACCACCGCATGGATGATTCCGCTTTTAACGGATAGATCTACCCCTCTTAACGCCTCGAGATCGCCGAATTTCTTCTCGAGACCGACAACCTCGATCGTATCAGCGAGTAAGATCGATGATGACATCGCAGGGCATCCCCGGTTTGAGAATCCCACCTTGATCGTCGGCACTGACTATCACCGCGAAAACAGTTTTGACCCGCTCTTCTCTGGTCTGAACGTTTTTCGGAGTGAATTCGGCCTTATCGGAAATTCTCCTGACCATTCCCTCGTAACTCGTGTCGGGAAAGGAATCGATCTTTATCTCCACCAGTTGACCGATTTCAATCAATCCCAGTTTCGATTCGGGAAGATAGACCTTGATTTCAAGTTTACTCAGATCGGCAACAGTCAGAATGGTTTTCCCGGGATTTACAACTTCCCCCGGTTCAGCCGACCTGAGAATCACCATCCCATCGACAGGTGACGTGAGATACTCTTCATCAACTGTAATCTCCAGATAGTCTTTCTGAGAATTCAGTGCGTCGATCGAACTCGAGGCGGAAATTATAGTGGCTTCAACAACCCGAATTTTATCCTCGAGATCCTCTTTTTCTCCCGATGTCGCGCCGCCGGAAATTACCAGCCGCGCGACTTTGGACAGATTTCTCTCGAGCGCTTCTTTTTCTATTCCGAGCTTATCTTTATTGGCAACGGCGGCCGCGATCTGTGCTTCAATCTGTCTTAATCTGGCCAGGCTTTCCTTATGAGATAATTCCGCTACCGTATCTCCGCTCGATACAGCCTCGCTCTCCTCGCTAAAGATATTATCCAGCCTGCCCGGGATCGTAAAAGCCAGATCGATTTCCACCGTCTCGATTGCCCCGGAAAGAACCAGAACGCTGTCATCCGCCGACTTATCGTTGCTTATATAGACAATAACCGAAACCGATATAGCCGCGATTACTATGAAAGGAACGATTATTTTCCTCAAGGTTAAACTCCTTCGCTTACGCTACTTCCGCCCCCGTGATTCATTTACAGCCTTATAACAGTCGGGGTCTGCCAAAGTCAAGATAAGAAATAGCTTTTGGGTAATTGACAACCGCGCGAAACTCTGATATAATTCGCTTTATGAAAGCGATCATTTTATTTGCTTCAGTTTTTTTCTTATCGTGTTCGTCAAAGCCGCCTGAGAAGATACAGACCGATAGGTTTATTGAATCGCAGAATACGGCCGATCTGTTGGGGGAAATCATCCGTATAACCGACGATAGTCGGAGCGTTTATCCCGTATTCGCCTCCGGAGACAGTATCATTTATTTTAATAGACTTCTGGTTTCCAATCCCGACGATACTACGGGCAGGAGTTTAGGCGAGCTGATCAAGCCGTACGGTATTAAAATCTCGGACGGCGAGCTCTACACTCTTTCAAGCGAATACGAGTATATCCCCGGAACGCCGCTGAATAGCGTAATCGATTCTATAGCGGGCGAAAATATAGTTCGTCAGGTCAAATCGCCCGATGGCGGGGTTTTGGCCTACGAGACCAATATCGGCGGCGCCCCGACCAGCCACACCGTTTATCTTGCCCGTGGAGATTCCACTGTTCAGCTGACTTACGGCGGTCAACCCTGTTTTATAGACAGGTTTTCAAATAATGGGAAATACTTAGTCGTTATCTGTGGTCTTAATTCGACCAGCCTTGTAATTTTCGATATGAACACCTATGTCGGTTATAGAATCCCGAATGACAATAATTCGATCGACTACTCAACTTCGTTTTCCAGCGACGATAGAATGATGGTATTTATCCGCTCCGATAAACAATATTCTATAGGCTCGAGCTTCTTAGGCGATATCTGGCTTTTCAAATTCCACGATTGAAAGCAATCTTAGACTATTTTTACCGCCGTACCGGAAATCGCTACCATGAGCATACCGTCGCGAATGACCTCGTAATCGAGATCCACGCCGACTATCGCCGTTCCGCCGAATTCCTTGGCCTGCTCGGTCATCTCGTCCATGGCCACTTTGCGGGCTTTGGCCAACTCCTTCTCGTATGCCGCCGATCGTCCTCCTACGATATCGGTTATCGACGCGAAGAAATCGCGGAAGATATTAGCTCCCATGATCGCCTCGCCGGTGACCAGGCCTAAGTATTCGGTTATTTTTTTACCCTCGATATTCGGTGTTGTGGTGATTATCATCAATCCTCCCTTTGAGATTAGTTCATTATTCGAAGAGAGTTATAATTGATAACAAATAGATATGCAAATAAAAATTCGGATGTATGGCATGTAGTACATTGCAGACAACAAACCCGGACAAATTTGTCCTTGACATTGGAGATAACCATAGCTAATATTATCTTTCGGACCACATCATTGGGCTCTGCATTTGTATAACAAAAAAACTGATTTTGAATCTAAACCAAAGAGGTGAACAGATGGCAAAGCGCGCTGTATTACTACTAGTCGTGTTTTCGTTCTTAATTTCCGCGAACGCTAATGCCCAGTTAATAGCGGGCGAACAATCTGACAATCTAATGTTAAGCAATCTTTCATCTATGCCCCTTGCGTTTGCCGAAAATCAGGGGCAATTCGGCGAGAAGACGTTATTTAAGGCCAACGTCGGCGGGGCTACATTCTATTTCTGCCCCGATGAGGTGGCTTACCTGTTTGTTCGCGATACCGATGAATTGCTTGAGGATGACATATTAGGCCGTCCCGAAATACCGGGTATGCCCGATAAAATGAACCGTCCCCGCTACAAAAAAGAATCGATGCTGATAAAGGCGCGATTCATAGGCGCAAATCCAAATCCGGAGGTTATCGGCACTGATCGACTGTCGCACAACAATAACTATTTCTACGGCAACAATCAGTCGAAATGGCGCACGGATGTACCGAATTATTCGACAATTATCTATAAAGATATTTATCCCGGTATCGATTTGAAATATTATGGCAACGGGCAAGGGATGAAATATGATTTCATCGTAAACCCCGGGGCTGATATTTCGCTAATACAAATTCACTATAAAGGCGTGGACAATCTGGCTATTACCCCCAACGGCGATCTTGAAGCTGCAACGCTATTTGGCTCTATCCATGAGAACATACCCTCAGTTTATCAGGAAATAGGTAGCGGCAAAAGAGAAGTAACTGGTAGGTATGTGATTACGGCGCCCGGCGTATTCGGGTTTGAGGTGGATGATTATAACCCATCGCTAACTTTGGTCATCGACCCGGAGCTTGTTTACAGCACTTACTTAGGCGGGGGGGGCGGCTCTGACCTGGGCTATGGCATCGCAGTAGACGCCTCCGGGAACGCTTATGTGACGGGATATACTCAATCATCGGATTTCCCCACGGAAAACCCGTATAACGGCAGTTTAGGTGGTAGTAATGATGCTTTTGTGACGAAATTATCCCCGGCCGGCAACTCTTTAGTTTACAGCACTTACTTAGGCGGGGGGAGCGGTCAATTTGGCTATGGCATCGCCGTAGACGCCTCCGGGAACGCTTATGTGACGGGATATACTCAATCGTCAGATTTCCCCACGGAAAACCCGTATGACGGCAGTTTTAATGGTTATAATGATGCTTTTGTGACGAAATTATCCCCGGCCGGCAACTCTTTAGTTTACAGCACTTACTTAGGCGGGG
>JAZGHS010000101.1:0-5936 GCA_036481315.1 Candidatus Zixiibacteriota bacterium
AGAACTCAAAACCGAGGCTATGCGGGATGTTGTTGGCAGGATGTTTCTGGTAACTCTCTCGGATCCCGAAAATCTACTCACAGCCATATCCGCATTCGACAATAATCCGTTGATAGAATTCGCCGAACCGGACTATTTTCATTACTTTGATTATGTCCCCGACGATCCTTTGATTTCGAGTTGGTATCATCTTACGAATGTCGAGGCTTACCTCGCATGGGACTTTATCAGAGGTGATTCCACAGACAGGGCGGTGATCGGCATAGTAGATTCGGGTGTATATTACGATCATCCTGACCTCGAGCCTAATATGTGGATCAACGAACCGGAGGATATTGACGGAGATGGCATTTTCACGTCCGCCGATATCAACGGAATTGATGAAGACGATAACGGTTATATCGACGACGTTGTCGGATATGACTTGGCCATGAGCGATAATAACCCCGAAGAACCGATCCCCTGGCATGGAACTCATGTGGCGGGATGCGCAACTATGGCCACGGATAACGGCTACGGGGGCGCCGGGGTAGGATGGGCGGCAAGGATAATGGCTGTTAAAGTCGCCCGTGACAACAATCCCAACAGTATATCTCATGGATACGCCGGAATAATATACGCCGCTGAGAACGGGGCCAACGTTATCAACCTAAGCTGGGGAAGGGGCGGAGGATATTCACAGGGCGAACAAAATGTTATAAATACCGCGTATGATTTGGGCGTGGTTGTGGTCGCCGCCGCTGGAAATGACAATTCGTCATCCCGCCATTGGCCGTCCGCCTACGAGCATGTTGTGGCCGTTGCAGCTACCGATATTAACGATGAAAAAGCGAGTTTTTCCAATTTTGGAGACTGGGTAGCCGTATCGGCGCCCGGCAATAATATAAATTCGACTTGGGATCATGACTCCTTTACAGCTGCAAGTGGTACGTCAATGGCATCCCCGGTTGCCGCTGGGGTCGTTTGCCTTATCAGATCGGCCAATCCGCGCTGGTCCGTCGATGAAATAGTAGCGAGACTTTTGGAAACAGCCGATAATATCGACGATATAAATCCCGGATATGAGGGATTGCTCGGGACCGGGCGGGTTAACGCGGCAGCCGCGATCGGCCAGGAACTATTCCCACGGCTGGATATCAGCAGAGTTGATATTACTCTTACCGAGGATGATGGAGATGATGTATTGAACCCGGGGGAGTCGTTCGAAATAGTAGTTACTATAGAAAACGCCTGGGCCGACGCGTTCAATGTCGAGGGAACATTGAGATCCACCGGACCATTTACGATAAATGATTCGACTGCCACTTTTGGCGATATCAACGGTAACGGAGGGTCATCGGACAACTCCGATTCGCCCTATACTGTTACGGTTGCTCAAGATGCGCTGATAGGCGATCATCAACTCACCCTGGCTTTAACCGCCGATGGGTATTCTGCCGAGTCGGAGATCACTGTATATGTCAGCCTTCAACAACAGGGATTTCCCGGGGATATCCCCGATAATATCGAATCATCGCCTTTGATTTTCGATGTTGACCAGGACGGCGATAAGGAGATTATTATCTCGGCCAACGACCACAATTTTTACTCTTTCGAGCACGATGGTTCCATTACCGAAGGCTGGCCGCAAGCGGTTAACGATATCGCGCCCAACGGAGCGGCCATCGGGGATATTGACAATGACGGTGATTTTGAAATCGTCGGCGCGGCAAAATCGGGGAATATTTATGTTTGGGATCCCGATGGTTCACCGGTTGACGGATTCCCCTATAACGGCGGTCCGATAATGTTTGCCACCCCGAGCCTCGAGGATATAGATGGCAGCGGGGATCTGGAGATAATCACAGCCGGATTCGGAAGCAGAAAAGTATTTGTTGTTGACCACGACGGTTCCGATTATCCGGGTTGGCCGTTTCAGGGAACGGCCGTCTTCTACGGATCTGTTGCTCTGGCCGATATGGACAACGATGAGTTACCGGAAATAATCGCCTGCGATTTCGATGGGGTTGTTTATGTCTGGAATGGCGACCAGACTTATGTCGACGGTTTCCCTGTTACTTTATCCGGACCTATCCAGGCTTCGCCGTCGGTAGCGGACGTGGACGGTGATGGTAATTTAAACATTATCGTACCCACATTCTCCGGGGACCTCTTCGTGCTCGATAACGACGGTTCCGTTTTGTCCGGATGGCCGGTTTCCGTGGAAAGCAATGTAAAATCGAGCCCGTCGTTGGGGGATATCGATAACGATGGACATTTGGAAATTCTCATGGGTGATAATAACGGAGCCCTGCATGTCTATAACGCCAACGGTCAACCTCAGGGCGGATTCCCGATAAATACCGGTGGATCGATTTCCGGCTCCCCGGTAATCGGAGATATCAACGGAGACGGGATTTCCGATATCGTAGTAGGATCATCGGACGGTTTCATTTACGCATTCGGCGGGTCGGGGAACCCGTTACCCAATTTTCCGATTCCCACTATATCGGGCGGCAGCATTATCGGTTCAGCCGGTCTCGCGGATCTCGATAACGACGGCGACGCCGAGATCGTAGTTGGCGTAAGATCTCCCGGGAATAATCTGGAAGTTATCGACTATAAGGATGAAATATCCAGCGATGATTTCCCCTGGCCTATTTACGGCAGGGATATTTTCAGGACGGCATATTACGGCGATTTCATTACCGATATAGAGGACGATATAATCTCCTCTCCGATTGTCTTCGAGCTTTTGAATAACTACCCCAACCCGTTTAACGGTAATACTATTATCAGATTTTCGATTCCAGCGGCAAGCGGGGTCGAATTATCGATTTTCGATCTTCTGGGGCGTAAATTGAGGACTTTAGTGTCGGATCGTCTTGAAATCGGAACCCATGAATTCGTGTGGGACGGCTCCGATAATGTCGGTAACGCGGTAGCGTCGGGTGTCTATTTCTACAACCTTAAATACGGTGAGAAGTCAATTACCAAGAGAATGGTAATGTTGAAATAAAAAGGCGGTCTGTTCGCATGTTATCCGGCATGAGATACCGTCGAGTAAACCGTTTTACCCGGCATATTAAAAGGACGTTTTCGACAATATACGGAAAGATATCGATTTCCTTGTCGATAGTTATCATCGTTTCTATAGGCAAGCTAGCGGCGGCTCCCGGATTGGACGGATATGTGCCGGAACCATCCCCGGCGGAAAACGGCGGCCCCGATTCTTATGGTTACAACTGGATTGATAACGATGATGCCGGCGGTCCTGAATTTTACTGGATAGACATTTCCCGGATCGGAGTCCCCGTTACCGGGCTTATGGACGATAACATCGTGGGACCATTTGGCATGGGCTTTGAATTCCCATATTACTGGTATACGGTTAATCATTGCTGGATTGGCTCTAACGGATACATTTCTTTTTCTTCGGATTTTAATTTCATGTACCCGTTTTCCGGAATCCCGAATTCCGACGATCCCAACGATCTGATCGCTGTACTAACCGGCGATCTCAATCCGTCAAGAGGAGAACCGGAATGTTACTATTATACGAATAACGCGGATTCGTTTATCGTCTCCTGGATTAATTTCGGTGAATTCAACAACATCGATTCCACCCATTCTTTTCAGGTGATATTCTCGGCGGCTGATTCGTCTATTCTTTTTCAATACGGTGAGAACCATGGCAGTTTCCGCGATGGCGTCGGGAATCATCGTACTCTAATCGGGATCGAAAACGCCAATGGCCAGGTCGGGATCGAGTATATGCACGACAACATACCGGAAAACCACTTGTGGCACGATGGGCTGGCTGTCAAATTCCATCCAGAACCCGATCCGACATTCGAGGCTTTCGATTTTGAGATTGTGGACGGTTTGCGCGAAGGATCGGGAGCAGGTTTTATGCCGAATAATCAACCCTATTCGGTCTCGGCTCTTGCCAAAAATTCAGGGAATCGGACTATCGATAATGTCGATGTCCGCTGTCAGATTAGGCGGGAATCTAATACCGTATATGACGAAATCACAACGATAGGCCATCTTGAGCCGGGGCAGGAAATATGGGTGTATTTCGATTCCCCGTTTACTCCGATCCAGGTTGCCGATTACCAAGCTGCCTTCACCGCTATCATGTTCGGAGATCAGAATCCCAATAACGATACTAGGGTTTGCGAACTTGTTTCTTACGAATTGCCCCAGGAGCTTCGTTATTGCGATGATACCGCAGAGGGCGGCCGAGCCTGGAGCGGCGATTATTCCGGGTTCGGAGTCGAATTCCAGATGCCGGAAGGCATTGAAGTAACAGGCTCTTCGTTTCACGTTTTCTCGGTTACGATGCCGGGCCCGGCTTATGTGTTGGTTTTACCGGATAACGGCGGACCGGACGAGAACAATCCGCTGGCCGGAGATACCATAACGGTTACCAGCGCCGGCTGGAAAGATATAGATTTCGGCTCGGCCGGACTTACATTCGACCCTGAGGAGAAATTCTATATGGTCGTTTTGCACGCTTTTGAAAGCACCTTCTCATTCTCGATGGATCAATCGACACCCCTCTCGTATAGAGGATGGGAATATACCGGCGGCGGGTTAGCGCCGGACCGCGATCGGGAAATTTGCGACGTTATGTTTAGAATCAACGCAAATGGCGTTACCGGTATTGAAAACGAAATTATCCCGATATCGTTCACTCTTGACCAGAACTACCCGAACCCATTTAACGCCGCGACTAATATTAGATTTGTTATAGATCGTGAATCCGATGTTCGGATTGATATATTTAACACCATAGGGCAGTCAGTCAGCAAACTTTCAGGCCGTTTCCAGCCCGGCGAGAATATGGTCACTTGGGACGCTTCCGACATAGCCAGCGGCGTTTACTTTTACAGAATTTCGGTCGACGATAACGCCGAAACCAGAAAAATGACCCTCGTTAAATAACAGAAATTTCGTTTTTCGATTCAAGCGTCCGGTTAAATATCGCCGGAGGTTTACTATTTTTTTGCCTCCATTACAACATCGAATGCGCAATAAATTGCATAGAAGAGCGTTGGTAATCGCGTTTAACCGAGCGATTCGATTCGGTTTAAAACCTGTAAGCGCTTGACAATCAACCTATTGCGATGGTGGAAATATCGCCTGACATTACCCGCCCCCAGGCATGCCTTTTGATCTTATCATTGCTGAGCAAAAGGGGGTAGTTTGAGAAATACCGTATTTAGATTGGTTTTGATTATTGTCATAATGTCAGGTTCCTCCGCGACCGGGTGGGGAGCGGATAAGGTTATTTTTCAATTGAAATCTGATTCTCCCATCCTTTCCGGTTTCGCTAAAGCCGGCGATAAACTCGCCGGGCATAGAGAGGGTATCGAGCGGTTACGTTCGAATGCGGAAATTTCCCAGGCCGGTATTATTAACGTTCTCGAAGCTTTGGAAGCAAGAGGCGAGATCGAATCGTATAGGCGATTCTGGATTGCCAACGTTGTGATGGTTGCCGGGCCCAAAGAGGTAATCGATCGGTTGGCTCAGAGGCCCGATATTGTGGCCGTTTACGACGATCTACCGATCAGTCTGGTCGATCCGGTGGAGACCGGCGAGGCGGATATACTTTCCGAGGGGCATGAAGTCGGGTTGGATATTGTCGGCGCGCCGGATGTATGGAGGATGGGTTTGGACGGTTCCGGGAGCCTGGTCTGTAATTTCGATACCGGAGTTGATGGTGATCATCCCGCGTTGGAGGCGAGATACAGAGGTAATAACGGCGCAGACCCCGCCGAGTGCTGGTTCGATCCGTATACTAATACTCAGTACCCGTCGGATTTGCACGGACATGGAAGTCATACCATGGGAACCATGATAGGGGCGGATATTTCCGATACAGTGGGGGTAGCTCCCGGCGCTCAATGGATCGCGGCCGGGGTGGTCGATAGAGGCGGCGGAATAGATAG
>JAZGHS010000102.1:0-22216 GCA_036481315.1 Candidatus Zixiibacteriota bacterium
AGAGGGCAGGCGGGTGGGTGTGTACGGTTACGCTCCAATCAAGGATAAATGGGGATTTATCGGGACGAATAGCGGTACGGTTATCGAGATCAATGGTTTAGGGTTGGGAAAAGTGGCGCTGATCGAAGATGACAATCCGCCTAAAATTAGTAATATCAGACCGAAAGGCAGAATCAAATCACGCAAACCGACTTTGTCATGTGTGATTACCGACAATATCTCCGGGGTCAAGCTCGACGCCACCCCGCAAATGTGGATTGACGGCATCTGGGTGCCGGCAGAATATGATCTTGACACGAAGAAATTTATCTATCGGATTAGAAATAATCTCAAACGCGGTAAGCATACAATCAATATCGAGGCTGTTGATAAGCAGGGGAATAAAACCAGGAAAACCGCCAGTTTTATCATAAGAAGCGGATAATAGATGATACCTTTAAAGGATAATATCCCGACCTCGCGTTTCCCGCTGGTCACTATAGCTCTGATTTCGCTCAATGTACTCGTTTATCTCTACACCGATATTCTCGGTTTCGGCGATATCGAGTTTATATCGCGTTTCGGAATAATTCCCCACAATATAATAACGGCGGGCAAATTGACAGGTTCCGGTCCTTTGATGGCCGGAGGTAGTTTTCTCTCATCGCAATTTATACACGGCGGTCTTTTTCACCTCGCCGGCAACATGCTTTTCTTGTGGATATTCGGCAATAATATCGAGGATACGATGGGGCCGTTTAAGTTTATCATGTTTTATCTTGCCTGCGGTATAATAGCGGGGGCGGCGCAGATAATTCCCGATCCTCAATCCCATATCCCTATGATAGGAGCGTCCGGCGCGGTGGCCGGGGTAATGGGAGCATATCTTCTCGAATATCCCAGGGCAAAAGTACTGACACTTATCTGGATATTGTTTTTCATCCGTCTGATTTGGCTACCGGCGTTTTTTATAATTCTCTACTGGGTGGCGTTGCAGATTTTCTTCCAATTTTCCTCGGGCGGCGAAAGTTCGGGTGTGGCCTATATGGCTCATATCGGAGGTTTTGCGGCAGGTTTGGTATTCTTCAAACTATTTTTACTATTTCGTGGAAAAAAATCGACTCTCTGGCGGGGAAATTGAAATTATCTTGATTGTCGAATCGGGATGGAACTTATTAGGACATGATTCGATAATCGATCAATGCAGGTCGGTAATGGAAAAGGCGGGGTAAAGTGAGTTTTGAGGGATAACCTATGAGTTTCGCGCAGTTCGTACATTTGCATAATCACTCGCAATATTCGCTTCTCGACGGCGCCTGCCGTATCGACGATATGCTCGCGACGGCATCGAGAATGAAAATGCCGGCCCTGGCCATAACCGATCACGGCAATATGTTCGGGGCGGTAGAGTTCTACGTTAAGGCGGCAAAACATCGAATAAAACCGATAATAGGTATGGAAGCCTATGTTGCCCCTGAAAGCAGGCATGACCGTACCGGGAAAAAGGGATTCACCGAATCGGGATACCATCTTGTTCTGCTGGCCAAAAACCTGATCGGTTATAAAAATCTGGTTAAGTTGACTACTTCGGCCTACCTCGAGGGTTTCTATCGCAAACCACGTATAGATAAAGAGCTTTTAAAGGAGCACGGCGACGGTCTTATCGCTCTTTCGGCCTGCTTGCAGGGGGAGGTGGCCCGATATATCAATGTCAATCGGTACGACGAGGCCGAGGATGTGGTTCGGGGCTATCTCGATATTTTCGGCAAGGAAAATTATTATCTCGAACTGCAGAATCACGGTATCGAGGCCGAAGGGAAGAATGTCGAGATGGTAACGCAAATCGCATCCAGGTTGGGGATTAACCTGGTAGCTACCAACGATTGTCATTATATGGAAAAGGGTCATTCTAAGGCTCACGAGGTTTTACTCTGTATCCAGACGGGCAAATTGCTCACTGATACCAATCGGATGAAATACAGTACAGATCAACTCTATTTCAGAACTCCCGAGGAGATGAAGAATCTATTTCCGGAGACCCCCGAGGCGATTGAAAACACCATACGGGTTGCCGAGGCCTGCAGTCTCGAGTTGGAATTATATAGGAATAAAGTCCCAAGGTTTCCGTTACCGGAGGGATTCGATACTCCCGAGAAATATCTTCGCTATCTTTGTGAACTGGGGATGGAGAAACGGTATAAGAAGATCACGTCAAGTTTGCAGGAACGTCTCGATTTCGAGATCAGCGTAATTTTGAAGATGGGATACGCCGGGTATTTTCTGATCGTTAAGGATTTTGTCGATTTCGCCAGGTCCCGGGGTATACGGGTCGGTCCCGGACGGGGATCGGCGGCCGGCTCGATGGTCAGTTATTGTCTGGGTATTACTAATCTCGATCCTATCGAATACGGTCTGTTGTTCGAGCGATTTTTAAATCCCGAGCGGGTAAGCATGCCGGATATCGACATCGATTTTGCCGATCGCGGCAGGGACGAGGTGATCGCTTATGTCACCAATAAGTACGGCCGCGAAAGTGTCGCCCAGATTATAACGTTTGGTAGCATGGCCGCGAGGGCCGCTATCAGGGACGTCGGCCGGGTAATGTCTCTGCCATATAGCGAGGTTGACACTATCGCCAAAATGATCCCAATGGAATCCGATATGACCCTGGAAAAAGCGTTAGACAGAGAGAAGGAACTTAAACGTCGCTATAACGAAGATGAGAACATCAAAAAATTGATAGATCATTCACAAGTGCTCGAGGGCCTTGCCCGGCACGCGTCGACACACGCCGCGGGTGTGGTTATCGCCCCGGGCCCTATCGCCGATTACGCGCCGCTGTATAGATCGAGCAAGGGCGAAATTACAACTCAATATAATATGCACTGGATCGAGGCTATCGGGCTTTTGAAGATGGATTTTCTGGGTTTGCGGACCTTGACCGTTATAGACGATTGTATCAAACTTTTGAAAAACCGCGACGTGAAAGTAGATATAGATAAAATTCCTCTCGATGATTCTGCCGTATACAAACTATTCACCTACGCTGATACGGTAGGCATTTTCCAGTTTGAGTCGTCGGGTATGAGAGAATATCTTAAAAAACTCAAACCTAATAACCTCGAGGATTTGACGGTAATGAACGCTCTCTACCGTCCGGGCCCGTTAGATGCCAAAATGATCGATATTTATATCGATTGCAAACATGGCAAGAAGGAGATTAAATACGAGCATCAATACCTGGAACCGATTTTAAAACAGACTTACGGTGTAATCGTTTTCCAGGAACAGGTGCTAAAAATCGCTCGGGAGCTTGCAGGGTATTCTCTGGGCGAGGCCGATATCCTTCGTAAAGCCATGGGTAAGAAACAGGCGGATATCATGGCCGATCAGAAAAGCAAATTTTTAGATGGCGCTATCGAGAGAGGATTGAAAAAACCGGTTGCCGAAAAGATATTCGAACAGATCGAGACTTTCGGACGATATGGTTTTGTGAAAGCTCATTCCGCCTGTTACGCGTTTATAGCTTATCAGACCGCCTATTTGAAAGTCCACTATCCTGTGGAATTCATGGCCTCGTTGATGAGTTCGGAGATGTCGGACTCGTCGAGGATAATGGATTGCAAAAATGAGTGCGATAGGATGGGAATTGAGGTTCGGCCTCCGGATATTAATAAAGGCCAGGGCGCTTTCTCCGTGGATAAGTCTGTAATTCTATTCGGATTGACGGCTGTCAAGAACGTGGGAGCGTCGGCAGTAGAGGCAATAGTTAAAGAACGTGATAAAAACAAGGATTTTAAAGACCTGTTCGATTTTTGCAGTCGGGTCGATTTAAGGGCGGTTAACAAAAGGACAATCGAGAGCCTGGCCATGTCCGGAGCCCTCGATTCCCTGGGTCCGCATCGAGCCGCTCTGACAGCCGGCGTGGAACCGGCGATCGCCTACGGTTCGGCCATTCAGCGTGATAAAGAAATGGGGCAGTCAACTCTTTTCGGAGATACCAGCGAGCTCTCGTCGCCTACTCCACGGCTCCCCGAAAAAGATCCATGGTCTCAGATCGAGGTTCTTTCGAAGGAGAAGGACTCTCTCGGATACTGGATTTCAGGACATCCCATAGATCCTCACAAGCATATATTCGAGTGTTTCAGCAATTTGAATCTCGGTGATCTGGAGAAAACCATCGATGGTCGGAAAGTAACCGTAGCCGGAGTTCTGACCAACGTGAAAATTCAAACCAGTGCCAAGGGTAAAATATACGCCATACTGAATCTCGAGGACTATACCGGTTCCGGCGAGGTTATTGTTTTCTCCGATGTCGTAGATAAGCGCCGCATGATTCTGGAGGAGGGAAATACTGTGGTGATTTTCGGTACGGCCTCCACCCGAGAGGGTGAAAAACCCAAGGTAAAAGGAGATGATCTTACGCTAATGTCTACGGCGGCAAAGGAATTTCCCACAGCCTTGAGATTGACGATTGATAATATAGATGAGGATATGCCTGAAAAAATCAGCCGCGAGTTTTCCGCTCATTCCGGCAAAAGCGAGGTTTTAGTTGTGTATTCGCGAAACGGTCACCGGCTGATGTTTAAGGCCACCAAATTCAAAATCGATCCATCGCCCGATCTGATAAGCAGATTGAAGGATATGATCGGGCACGATAGGGTGACCCTAGTCAGGCTAAACAGGTAGATATCCCCTTTCATTTTTATAAACTTAATACGTGGGAATGAGTTATGAAGGTCTGCCCGAATGGGGAACTGTTGACGTTGAGGAATTGTTCTTGAAATTACGATGATTGAGTTTAATTGGAAACTGTTGCTTTTAAGGAGCGACTTGGCTATTATTAGGCAGTTCGGTAGCATATTCTTTACCGATACCGTTTTAGAGCTTCGGTTCAGCGGCCCGAAATTTGAGCCGATATATAGTATAAACGGTGGTTTGAAGCGTATAAGTTTAAAAGATAAGATTTTGAGGCCACAAAGGAGCAACGGATGCGAAGCAAGCAATGGATTATAACGATGGCGGTTGTCGCGGTGGGGATATTCCTTTTCGCGGGTATTGGTTCAACCGATAACAAAGAATCAAAAGAGGTTATCGAGCTGAATTGGGTAAAATACGATAAGGGGCTGGAGCTTGCCGCCAAAGCGAATAAGCCGATAATGGTCGATTTCTATACCAACTGGTGCAAGTTCTGCAAGAAAATGGATAAAGAGACTTTCGCTGAGGAGACCGTGGCGAAATATCTCAACGAAAACTTCGTAATTATAAAAGTTAACGCCGAATCCAAAGAAACCGTGATTACGGCCGATGGAAGTCTCAGCGAAAGGGCTCTTTCCAAATCGTTCGGGGTTAGAGGATATCCGGCTTATTGGTTCTTAAAGCCCGACGGCGAGAAAATCAGCAATATCCCCGGTTATGTCCCAGCGGATAAATTCATCATAGTTTTGCAATATTTTGCCGAAGGTCATTACGAAACAAAAACCCTGAAGGATTATTTTAATTCTCTGCAGTCGAATTAGGGATTTCATTTTTGGTAGATTCCGAAATCACGGGGCTTTATCAAAAAGCCCCTTTTTTATGGAACAATGGTTGATGCCGGGCGTAAATTTGCCATGGATAAACGATCGGCTTGATTTATTTGATAATTAACGCGAAATTCTATCACGGATCAATTGACAACGATTGGAACATTACCGATAATTAGAATGGTTGAACCTAATATGCGGGGATTAAATTTGAAAAAGAGTGCATTTATCATATCGGCGTTAATATTAGCTCTGAGCTTCACCGGCGCTCGGGCGGCGAAATACGCCGGAGATTTTATGTACCTCGGCGCTGGCGGCAGGCCTCTGGCCCTGGGAGGTGCTTATGCCGCTTATGGCGGTGACGTTTTAGCGGGATATTATAATCCCGCGGGATTGTCTTTTGTGGAACGATCTCAATCGGTGTTCATGCATTCGGAGACATTTGGCAGTTTGCTAAACCATGATTTTCTGGCATATACGCGGCCGATAGGAAATGAGAACAACCGGGCCGCGTTCGCCGTTTCGTTATACCGTCTTGGCGGCGGCGGCATATTGGTTACCAGGGTTGATCAAACGGGCCGTTTCAGGGTGATTCGAGAGGATAATCACGCGGATTATGTCGGATATATTTCTTACGGCCGCCTATTCGGATCAAGTCTGAGCGCCGGAATAACGGCTAAACTGATATACAGGGATATAGTCGATGAATCGGCAATCGGATTGGGTATCGATATCGGGGCAATTTATGATCTGGCGCGCTGGGCGAAAGTCGGCATAAACCTTCAGGATATTCCCAGCACCCTTATCTCGTATACAACCGGTATGAAGCAAAGGGTTAATCCGACCGCGAAAATAGGTTTTGCTTTAACGGGATCTAAGGGAAAGTTCGAGGGAAGCCTCCTGGCCGATATGGATACCCGTTTTGAAGGACGGGATTACGCCTCGCAGATATCCGCCGGCCCCGTATCATTCGATTCTCATTTCGGAGTCGAGGTGGTTTACTGGGAAAAACTGTCGGCGCGGGTCGGATCCGATGTCGGGAATTTGACGTTGGGGGCGGGTCTTCGTTTCGATCGGTTTACGATCGATATCGCCATGAGAGACCATTCCGATCTTGACAATACTTTTCTCGTTTCGATGATTATGCGTATGTAATGGGCTGTTTTAAGGTTATCACATCCAGAATATCGCGAAAATAATGACCGTAGAGTTGATTAGCGGTTGTTTTCTTAGAAAAAGCGCTCTTTGTTGAGCGGTTGCGTTAAGATAGTGACCGATGGCTATTGACATGAATTTCGATTTTCGTTATTATTGGCGATTCGGAAATGATATTAAGTGAGGAGAAAATGAAGAAAATCTTATTTGCGTTACTGCCTGTTTTAACGGTCGCTTGTTTGTTCGGATCATCCAATTTTATAAAGCCCGATGCGGAAATAGCTTTGGTGGACGGCCGCGCTATTGCGTATGCCGAGATCGATTCAGTTATGGAGGAAATTCGCCGTAACTCAACCTACGGCGTGCCATCGGATAGTATTAGAGACGCGGCGTTAGACAGCCTCGTTTTCCGTAAGTTGACGGATATACGCATCGATTCGGTTTCTAATAGTCTCGACACCGAATGGGAATTCGGGCAGTCCCGAAAGGGCAATATCGCCGAGGTGGCAAAGAAGGTACTGTTTAATAAGCAAATCAGCGGTCGAGTAAATATAGATTCTGCCCGTATAGAGGAATCTTATCAGAACTCCAAGGATGAGCTTGTTGAGCAGGAAAGTGTGAAGGCCAGCCATATACTCATTCGCAGGGCCAATCCTGATACCGCTGATGTCCAATCCGAAACAAAAAAGAAAAAACTGCTGGAGCATGCCGACCACGAAGCCAAAACAGCCGCCGAGGCTGTTCTGAAGATGGTTCTGGAGGGTAGAGACTGGGATTCTCTAGCCAGCGCTTATTCAGATGATAAAAGCAACGCCTCGAAAGGCGGAGATTTAGGGTACTTTTTCCGTGGTCGAATGGTGCCGGAGTTCGATTCCGTGGTGTTTTCATCGGAACCAGGACAGATTAAGGGTCCGATCTCAACTAAATTCGGCTATCATATTATACGTATTGACGATTACAAACCGGAACGGCAGAGGCCGTTGGATGAGGAGCTTCGGAAAGAGCTGAACGCGAAATTATCCCGGGAGGATGAGAAAAAGTTCGCCCAGGCGTTTATAGACTCACTCAAAGAGGCGGGGCAATACGGCTATAACGAAGAGGTTCTGGCCGGTGATGATAAATTTCCCGGCGATACTTGGGTCATGTCTGTTAATTCTATAGATACGCTTTATTTCAAGGTCTACATCGAGTCACTTCCCAAATATATGCGCTGGAAGCAGATCGACACGGTTACCGTCGAGGGTAAAAGAGACATGCTAACCTTTCTGTCCAATGGTTTACTCTTGATAAGCGCGGCCAGAAGTCTGGGATATTACGATGATCCGGAGGTAGCCACCGCATATAACGATTTCAACTATCGCGAGGCCAAGAAAAGGATGGATCGTCTTCTCAAGGATTCGGAGTACGAACCGTCTAACGAGGAAATCGAGGAATATTTCTACGCTAATATTAAGGACTATACTTTCGAACGTCCCTTACGTGTTCATCATATTATTTTCGAGGATCTTGCTTTTGCCTCGGTAATACGCGATTCGATTCTCGCCGGAGCCGATTTTATCGAGATGGCCAAGCGGTATTATCCTGGCGAGCCGGAGATCCGGGAAGTGGCCTACAATCTCGATTATATCGGTCCGGAGGATATGGGTCATGACTTTTTCGCCGCCGCAAACGCGTTGGATATTGGTAAATTGAGCGAACCGGTTAAAACCCAATGGGGTTATCACATTATCAAGCTTATGTCTAAAAAAGAAGATAAGACTGTTAAACAGGTCCGGCCGGGGATTAAGCATAAATTGAAAAATGCTCGGAATGAAAAATATAAATTGTCTGTTTTACAACAGTGGAAGGCCGCCGCGGATATCAGGGTAAACGAAGAGCTTTATAGTAAAATAAAAGTGCCCGAGAGAAAAATCATTAATGTAGAACAATCCGAAGGTTAGTCTACCGGGCGGTGTTTATTAAATCAGCCGGGTAACGATGAATCAACCCGATAGGCGGCCGGGAAATATCCCGGTTTCCGACGAACCTATAAACATCTCGCTTAAAGGCGAGATGTTGCGTAAAACCACACATATCGGGGCTCTGGCAATTCCGATTATATATTATGTTACAAATATCAAAATTATAGTAGCCCTTCTTATAGGGGCGTTATCGATTTCCCTTTTTACCGACTTGATAAGGTTATACGGAAGTCTAAGGAGTAGGTCTCTAATCCAGAAGTTTTTCGGAATTATGATCAGGCCGCATGAAAAAAAGAATTTTACCGGAGCGACTTATATCCTCGCGAGTTCGGTTATTACCATCCTGATATTCGATAAAATGGTAGCCATACTGGCCATAACCTATATCGTCGTAGGCGATACCGCCGGAGCCATCGTGGGGCGATTATGGGGAAAAATCAAATTTAGAGGCAAGACTCTCGAGGGGTCCGCGAGCTTTTTTCTGAGTTGTTGTCTGATAGCATTTATTGTACCGGGAGTCGATTTATGGATAAAAATCAGCGGGGCAATGGTTGCCGCAATTGTTGAGGCTTTAACGGTTTATATCGACGACAACGTAACCGTACCCCTGATTACAGGGGTTGTTATGCAGCTATTGGTACAGTGATTTAAGGATTATTCTCTTGACTTTGCCGGTCGCGATAATTAAACTTGGAAAATCGGGACATCAATTATGGAGGGTCCATGTCAAAAGGTAAGGTTAAGTGGTTCAGCGACTTAAAGGGATATGGGTTTATTACGTCGGTCGATGCCTCTCAAGATGTTTATGTGCATCATACTGATATCAGCGTGGATGGATATAAAACGCTAAAAGAGGGCGAACAGGTGGAATACGAGATCGCCCAAACCCCCGAGGGACTCAAAGCTAAGAATGTCGTTAGAGTAGGGTAGTTTTTCCGGCCCGGCCGACGAGGCCGGGCTTTTTTTTATGAAAATAATAGATTTAAGATCCGATACAGTCACTAAACCATCCCGCGAAATGCGCAGGGCGATGTCCGAGGCGGCGGTCGGCGACGATGTTTTCGAGGGCGATCCGACCGTAAAAAAACTCGAAGAAACCGTTGCCCGGCTTCTTGGTCACGAGGCGGCGCTGTTTGTGCCGTCGGGAACGATGTCGAACCAGATCGCGCTCAGAATGTTGACACGGCCCGGCGATGAGGTCATCTGCGAGGTTGGCGCGCATATTATCAATTACGAGGTCGCGGCCGCGTCGGCGTTATCAGGGATTCAACTATCATCTATCGATATTTCTGGCGGGATTTTGACCCCCGAAGTAGTTGAGCCGAAAATCAGACCCGAAAATATCCATCATCCGAACACGTCGGTACTGGCGCTTGAAAACACCCATAATCGCGCTGGCGGCAATGTTTATCCTTTGGAAACGATAAAGTCTCTTAAAGATTTGGCCGGATCGAACGGGCTTTCGTTCTATCTCGACGGCGCTCGGGTTTGGAACGCGGCGGCGTATTTGGGAGTGTCGCTCTCGGAGATAACATCGCAATTCGACGCTGTCTCGGTTTGTTTTTCCAAGGGATTGGGGGCGCCGGTCGGATCCGCCGTGGTATCGTCAAAAGAAAACATAAAAGCGGCCCGCAGGATTCGGAAAATGTTCGGTGGGGGTATGAGACAGGTCGGTATAATTGCCGCCGGAGCGCTTTACGCGTTGGAAAATAATCTGGACAGGTTAATCGACGATCATCGAAGGGCGAAAAAATTGGCTATAAGCCTTGCCGCATCGGGGTATTTCGGGCTCGAGCCGGATCGAGTGCTAACCAATATTGTAGTGATAAATCTCAAATCACCGGTTTCCGAGGGCGAATTCTGCGCCGCTTTGGAGTCAAAAGGGCTCTTGCTTGTCCCTTTCGGCCGGGGGCGTATCAGGGCGGTGGCGCATCTGGATATCGATGATAATGATATAGAAGAAGCCTCTCGGATAATTATCGATATTGCCAGGTTATATTCGTAGGGTTTTAAGTTTAATCAACGCATCCATAAGCCGATATTATTTGTTAGAGGGTATATATGGCGAGATTTTTTAAAAGCGGTCTGGGATCGAGTTTGCCACTGGTGTTTTCCATGGCCTTATGGACTGTATCGATGGTCATGGTTTATGACGAGAATTACGCCACGTCGAGTTCGACCGATCTTAGCGACATAAACTTAGGCGATTCTGAAACAGGTGAATTCCATACCTGGATGAACATAACTATGGGTGATCAGAAGATCGGGTATTCGATGCAATCGTTATCCAAAACGCCCCTGGGATATGTCCTTAAAGATTACTCGTTGATCAAACTTCCGATGGGAGGCACGGTTAGGGAGGTTTATCTCGATTCTTACGCCGTTTTGAATCTCGATTATTCCATGAAAGTATTTACGTTCAGTTTAATATCCGACGATTACACTACAGACGTCCAGGGCGAGGTCCGGGATAGTAAGTTGGTTGTCAGGATGCGTTCGGGCAACAGCGAATCGATAGTTAGTTTCGATGCAGGCAAGGGGATCTATTTGCCGGCGGTTGTCCCCCTGCTGGCTAAAGCCCGCGGTTTCGTTCAGGGCGAGTTTTTTCTACCGACATTCGATCCGTTTTCTCTTTCCACCGATGAGCTCGAAATAGTCGTGGGAGCGGTTGAGAACGTTCAGACCGATTTCGGTACCAGGCAGGGATACCGAATTTCCATAGCGTTTTCAGGGGTGACCAGTTTGATGTGGGTTGGTGATGGCGGAGTCGTCCTTCGCGAGGAGGAAACAGGGGGATTGGCCATGGTCAGTACTGCCAGAGAAAAGGCGCTCGATATGCCAGTGGTTGACGGCAGTGGTCTGGATATACTGGAGCGGTTAGCTGTACCCAGTAACGGGGAAATAAAGGATGCCAGAAATGTCCGTTATCTGAAAGTCAGCCTTCACGGTATCGAGCCGGGGTTTTTCGATCTCGATGATGATTTTCAAACGGTGATTTCGGCCGATCCGCTGGTTATGGAGATCCATCCTTATCGGATAAAAGAATCGGCGCTTATCGATAGCGCTGTCTTTCTGGAGCCTCGACCGTTATTGCAGGTAGATGATCCGAGGATAATAAATGCGGCCTATGATATCACCAACGGTTTAACAAGCCCGACATCAAAGGCCGAGGCTCTGGAGCAATGGGTTTTCGAGAATATTGAAAAGAACCTGACAATCTCCTTGCCGTCGGCGGTGGATGTGTTGGAGGTAAAAAGCGGTGACTGCAACGAGCACACGTCGTTGTATACGGCCCTGGCGAGAGCGTCGGGATTGCCAACCAAAATTTGTATCGGAATCGTATATAAGGACGGTTATTTTTATTATCATGCCTGGCCGGCTGTCTATCTCGACGGCTGGCGTCCTCTCGATCCTACATTCGGGCAACAAACAACCGACGCGGTGCATATTAAGCTTCTCGAGGGCGGATTTGAACGTCAGGCTGATCTGATGAGAGTAGTGGGCAAGATATCCGTAACGGTGTTGGAATACTCGCACGGTGAGAACTTATAAAGAATATGATTGAACTTATAAACGTAACAAAGAAATTCGGCGATAAGATTGCCGTAAGCGATCTTTCGCTCGAAGTTAAATCGGGTGAGTTTTTCGCTTTTCTGGGACCCAACGGCGCTGGTAAGACGACCACCATAAAGATGATGACCGGTTTATTAAAACCGGATGGCGGGACGGTAAAGATTTGCGGGATAGATATATCTCAACAACCGGGCGAAGCCAAGATGAAGACCGGTTATGTCCCCGATTCGCCTTATATTTACGAGAAGCTGACTGCCAGGGAATATCTTTTATTTACCGGAGGTTTGTATAGGATGCCTCAGGAGAAGATCGAAAGCAAGATCGAATGGCTATTCGATCTTTTCGCGATGAATGGATGGGCCGATTCCAGATGCGAGGAATATTCGCATGGGATGAGACAGAAAGTGATATTCTGTTCTGCTTTTCTGCATGAGCCGGAGGTTCTGGTGGTTGACGAGCCTATGGTCGGGCTCGATCCGCAATCAGCGCGGCTGGTTAAGGACCTCTTAAAGAAGTTTTCTACAAGGGGAACCACGGTATTCGTATCGACTCATACCTTAAGCGTAGCCGAGGAGTTATGCGACAGGATCGGGATAGTTAATAAGGGAGAATTAATCGCCCTGGGTACATTGGATGAGCTACGTTCAAAGGCCGTTTCCGACGGCGAAAATCTCGAAAACCTGTTTTTGAAATTAACGGGGGGATCGGCTAGAACCGAACCATATTTCGGACCAGAGGATGAATAGCGCTCTACATATCCTACACTATAAAACAATCTCCGCAAGGTCGTTTCTATTAAACCTGAACGCGGAGAAGGCGACCAAGATCATAGTCGGTATATTCGTACTGACCTGTTTTTTCGGGGGAAGTTTTTTCTTTTTCTATAGGGTATTCGATTATCTCGGTTCTCTTCAGGATATCGGCGTGCTCTTGATGAATAAGCTGGTTTCCCTGGGGTTTCTGGCGATTTTCGTAATGCTGGTTATCTCCAATATCGTAACGAGTATCTCGACTTTATATCGATCGCGGGAGACCGCCTTTTTACTCTCGACCCCTGTATCCCATCAACAGGTTTTTACAGTAAAATTCGTAGATAACATCTTTTACTCCACCTGGGCTGTGATGCTTCTGGGCTTGCCGCTTATTTTCGCATACGGTCTTGTCAGGGGTTTCGTGTTATGGGAATATCTTTTCGAGATGTTTTGCGTATTATTGCCCTTTATTATTATACCCGCGTGTATCGGTGTCACTTTTGCCGGAGTGATGTTTATGGTATCGCGTCATGTAAGCCCAAGGAGTCTGGCGATCTCGCTGTTCTCGATTATTATATTGGTGATTGTGCTTTATTTTAAGCTGGGACGGCCGTCGTCGTTAGCCTTCAACGTGGTCTCCGACTGGAGGGTTCTCAATCGATATATAGGGTCTATCGGGGCAACGTCATTCCCGTTTTTGCCCAGTTATTGGGTATCTGAGACTTTGAGGACATTGGCTGAAGAGGGCAGAAGGGCGCTGCTGGTCTATATGCTGGCCATGGTATCTACGACTCTGTTTTTTCTAAATTTCGTTTTCCGGATCGCAGGAAAATATTACTATAAAAGCTGGCTGGCAGCGTCGGAACACAGAAGCGATAAGCCGGCGGTGAGAGTTTTAAAAAAAACCAGTTCCAGGTTTTTTCGTCTGCCCGATTGGATGCCGTCGGATTTCAGGGCAGTACTTTCCAAGGATCTAAAACTATTCGTTCGCGAACCGGCTCAGTGGGCGCAGTTTACGGTCCTGTTGGTGCTCTTAGTTATATATTTGATTAATTTGAAATATTTCCCCACCAACGTCGAGGATTCGTACTGGAAAACGTTGATAGGTTTTGCTAATTTCGCCTTTTCAGGATTTATTTTAGCTACTCTATCGGTGAGATTCGTTTTTCCGACAATAAGCCTGGAGGGTCGGGCTATCTGGGCTATCACGTCATCACCGATGCCGTTGCGACGCGTATTCTGGGAGAAATTCTGGTCGGCTTTTTTGATATTTTTACTCCTTTCGGAGGTGCTGGCGTTCGTATCCAATATGATGCTCGGGTTACGCGGCGTTTTGATGCTTTTGACCTTCTTCTCGGTATTGTGTATGTCGATGTCTCTTACCAGTCTTTCAATCGGGTTGGGCGCCACTTTTCCGCGGTTCGACGAGCGCAATCCTGGAAAGATAGCGTCGTCGATGGGAGGCATGCTGACTACGATAATAAGCCTGATATATGTCGGAGCAATGGTGATTATCGCGGCTTTACCCGCGAATAAATATACTCTTTATAAAATGTATCCCGATTTACCGTTTCCGTCCTTTGAGGTTGGCCTGGCTGTATCCCTGATGTTGATATTGAATTTGACAGCTATAGTCGTACCGCTTAAATTGGGTATACGATCGATGAGGAAGCGGAACTTTTAAGCGATTAGCAAAAGGATCGGTACATGAAAATTCTGGTAACCGGGGGAGCGGGTTTTATTGGCTCGAATCTCGCATCGGCGTTATGCGAACGCGGCGATGATATTTTCATTATAGATAATCTATCTACCGGGAAACGCGAGAATATTCCCGAAGAAGCGAAATTCCATCAGCTTGATATCTCCGAGCCGGTTATCGATAAGGTTTTCGAGACTGAGAAATTCGATACGGTTTTTCACATGGCGGCGCAAATGGACGTTCGCAATTCGGTGGAAGATCCCGCCAACGACGCCGAGATCAATATCCTCGGGGGGATAAATCTTTTACGGTCGTCGGTTAAGCATGGTGTCAAAAAGTTTGTATTCTCATCCACAGGCGGCGCGATATACGGCGAACAGGATTATTTCCCCGCTGACGAGAATCATCCGTTAAGGCCGGTAAGCCCCTACGGGATATCCAAACTTTCGTTCGAGAAGTATCTGTATTATTTCAAGCTTCAATTCGGGCTCGAGTATATCGCCCTACGATACGCCAATGTTTACGGCCCCAGACAAAACAGCCACGGCGAGGCCGGAGTGGTCGCTATATTCTGTGAGAAACTGCTTAAGGGCGATAAAGCGTTTGTCAACGGCGACGGGTTGCAGACTAGGGATTTCGTCTATGTGGGCGACGTTATAAAAGCAAACCTGCTGGCTATGGAGCATCCCGAATCGGGCGAGTACAATGTCGGCACCGGTATAGAGACCGATATCAACGCCATCTATGATATGATCAAATCATCGACCGACTCGTCGCAGGAGCGGGTCAACCGTGAGGCGATGCCTGGCGAGCAGATGCGAAGCGTCATCTCATACGAGCTGATCAAGAAAAGCATGGGTTGGTCGCCGACCGTTAAAATCACTGATGGAATCGCCAAGACGGTCGAGTTCTTCAGATCGAAAGTCAGCTAATATGGCTCATATAACTATTCTCGGTAGTTCGTCCGGTATTCCGTCACCGGACAGGAACAGCGCGTCGTTGATTCTCGAACAGGGCAACAGCCTGTACCAATTCGACGCGGGCGAAGGTGTCTCGTCGTCGATACTAAAGTTTAAGATCGATCATCGCAAGATAAGCACGATTATAATATCGCATACCCATCCCGATCATATTACCGGATTATTCCTCGAATTACAGATGATGCTCGTGGCCAAACGAACAGCGCCGTTAGCTGTGTATCTGCCAGACGAGGTAATCGAGGCGGTGCAGAAATTCATGATTGCCACCTACGTTTTCCCGGAGCGATTGGGATTCGATTTGGCAATCAAACCGGTCAAGCCCGACCCGGTGTTTCGCGACGATAATATCACTGTCTATGCGCGGGCTAATAGTCATTTGGATCATTACAAAGACGTAATCGAGAAGGCCGGGTATCCCAACCGGATGCAATCGTATTCTTATGTTATCAAGACCGACAAAGAGAAGATCATTTATTCGGGGGATGTTGGCTCGTTCGATGATTACGCCGACCTGCTCGACGATTGCGATCTCTTGATAACCGAGGGAGCCCATATCGATCACGAGGCCCTGTTCGAGAAATCGTCACGATGCGGCTTGAAACATATAATATTTACCCACCTTCTGGAGCCCATGTACGCCGATCCCGAACCGATTCGCGCCCTGGCGGATAAGTATGGAATTGCTGATTTTCGTATTGCGGAAGACGGGCTAATAGTCGATATTTGAGTATTACGCATCTCATGGGTACATCCGGAGGTGAATTTGAGTTATGTCATTTTGAGATAAGTATTGCCGGGAATGCAACTATCGCCAGTGAACCAACAACGAGGAGGAGTTCAAGATGATTCTGATAACATGTGAAGAGCTCAAAGAAAAGCTTGATAAAGAAGAAAATTTTAAGCTGGTAAATGTCCTGGAAGAATGGAATTTTCGCGCGAAACGTATCCCCGGCTCAATTCACCTTAACAAACCTGAGAAAGCCGAGGAAATCCTCGATAAGAAGGATGAGATAGTTGTCTATTGCACAAATGTGAGCTGTGTAGCCAGTATAATCGCCTACAGGATGCTCGTACAGAACGGATATGAAAATGTCTGCCGCTTTGCCGGCGGCCTCGAAGCATGGGAAGAGGCCGGATTGCCCCTGGAAGGCGAGATGGTAGACGATAAATGAGTATTTCGTAATCCCTTTTGAGGTGGTGGAGTTGACGTGGGAGTTGGTGGTAGAGGTGTAGTTACTTTAACCCGCGCGCTTCTACGCGCGGTAAGGAACCTTTTCCTTACTGTACCCGGGGAACCGTCAGGAAGGGGTTCCTGACGGCTCATCAAATATAGAGGCGCTCCGGTATTTATATTTTCGATTTTTATTTGAAAGCAGGTAACTGACGACACACAATGTTTCAAGAATGTTTCATGTGAGCGTATAAGGAAGCAAACCTCGGTTCCCTGATTAAGCGTATAATTCAACTCGCCGATATTTAAAAGTGCATATGCTTATAAGTATTGAAGTGCTTGAGAGGAGTCTATGAAAAAGAAGAAAATTATTTTAGCTGATGATTCCTTACTGATGCGAGGAATATTATCCGATGAAGTACGGAAGAAAGGCCTAATACCAATTCAGGCGGAGAACGGAGCGGAAGTGCTGGTCAAATTGAGAGATCACGGGGCTGATGTTGTAATGATAGTCCTGGATTGGAATATGCCTGTCATGGATGGTTATGAAGCGTTGCAAAAAGTAAGAGTAAAAAAAGAATTCAATCATATTCCTATTCTGATGGCTACCGCGGACGGCGATGAAAGAGATGTTCTCAAGGCCATTAAAGCCGGCGCCAGTGGTTATCTGGTTAAGCCGTTTTCGCCCAAAGAATTTTCAGACCAGATAGTCAAATGTATAGGTGAAACCGAACTGGAAGATCTCAGAGCTACCAGTCGCGGTATTCCTTATAGCGAATAAAGATGTCCTTGTGCTGTCGGGTCGCCTGACCTGACGACATAATAATGGTTACTGCTACTCGGGGAGTTTTGCCCTACAGCTACTGGCCTGAGATCGGTCTTGAAATAACATAAAAGAATGATTATAGATTAATTGGACGGGAAATATCGCGCGGTCTCGGCCATGCTCGAGAAGACGGGGGAGCTGACGTGGGAGATGGTGGTGGAGTATAATACTGTTACTTGACAAGTGGTGGATATATATAAGGCTCCTGTCTTGCTGATAGAATTTGGCGAATTTTATTGACTGGGCTTCAAAGATTAAGTTAATTTGTAATATATGAAAAGCTTTTTTTGTGGGATAAATTAATGATTGATTCCTTGCTTAAAATTCTCTCGACAATTGCCATAGCCACTATAAGTTCCTTGATTACGGTACATCTTTCAAAGAAAAAATTTCGAACCGAAAGGTGGTGGGAGAAAAAGGTCGAAGCATATGAACGAGTAATTGAGGCTCTTCATAATTTTAAAAAATTCGATAGTGGTCATTTAGATGCAGATTTAAGCGGAATTGAGATAACTGATGAGAGGAAATTTGAATTAATGAAATCAGCCAAATTGGCGATTGATGAAATCCGAAGATCTGCGGACGCCGGCGCCTTTATTCTGTCGGAGAAAGCGATAGAGATTCTTACTTCTTTTGAAAAGGAATCAAGGGAGGCTGCGGAAAATTCGCAATCGTGGTATGAGCAGGCGGATACTTCTTTGGAGATAACTAATAGGTATATGCTAGAATTTATAGCTGAGGCAAAAGTGGACTTAAAGAAATAAGACATGACATGAGAGTTAACATTAATACTTTATCGTCTGTGGATGAATAATATTGGTATTCATAAAAATAGAATAATGACGATTTCAAGAGGGATAAATTATGACCGAAGAAAAGAAAAAATGTTTCATTATAATGCCTATCACAACTCCGGAGCACTTTCTCGATAAATATCGCGACAGCCCACACCATTTTTCTCACGTTCTCGATTATCTTTTTATTCCTGCGATTGAGTCCTCGGGATACGATCCGGTTCCCCCTAAATTCAAGGGATCCGATGTTATTCAAGGAGAGATCATAAAAAATCTGGAAGAGGCCGATTTAGTTCTTTGCGATATGTCTTGCCTTAATCCTAACGTATTCTTTGAATTTGGGATTAGAACCGCCTTAAATCATCCAGTTTGTATTACAAAAGATGAATTGATAAAAAAAGTCCCGTTCGATCCATCGATCCAAAACTATCACGAATACAAGAGTACCTTAGAATCGTGGGAATTAGACGACGAAATTAAGAAACTAACTGACCATATTAAGGAATCTGCAACTCGAAGCAAGGGGGAAAACTCCCTGTGGAAGTATTTTGGCTTGAGTTCCGAAGCACGGCCTCATGAAGGAGCGACCGGGGTTGACGCAAAATTAGACTACCTCACACTGCAATTTGATTCTCTGCGTCAGCAAATTTCAACAATTACAAAAGACTCTGATTTAGATCTTTCCGATCAAGACCCATCAAAAACAGTAAGTTCACTGTTGACTATAATCCGACCGCTAATCGAACCGGAAGCAGAATTGATATCTTTTGGTCATTCACCACATACCGGATATAATGTCCAATATACAGGCACAATTCCAGAGCAGATTAAGAAAAACCTGATAATGTTTATAGAACTAGTATATGATGGAAAACTAAATTTTGAGAAGCTCTCTGAAAAGCCCTATTAAAAAGAAAATCTATATACTTATGTGATTCGAGTAATTTAATATCGCAATAGCAATAAAACAGAAGTTAATATTCCTGGAGTATAAGCGTCAGGATGTCATTTCAAATCCATCCAAACGCATGCAACCTATTCCCCCGTCTTCCCCTGTTTCATCCCAAACGTCAACTCCTCGTCCTGCCTGATATATATCGTCTGGTGCGGGAAGGGGATTTCGATGCCCAGGCGGTCGAACTCGTTTTTGACACGGCGGCGGAACTCCCGGGCGACATCCCACTGCTTCAACGGCTCGGTCTTGATAATCATTCTTATGGTCACGCAGGAATCGTCTAAAGAATCCACACCGAGGATGGTCGGCTCCTCGAGGATGATATCTTTGTATTTTTCGTCGGTGTGTATTTTACGGCCGAGATCCTCCAGCACTTTCATTACCTCATCGATATTTTCCTTATAGGCGACACCGATATCGAACTTTACCCGGGACCAGCCATAGGTCATGTTGCTTAAGGTGGCTATCTCGCCGTTCGGTATCGTATGTACGATGCCCTCGAGATCGCGCAGGATGACTGTGCGCAGGGTGATCTGCTCGACCAGACCGGAGTAATCGCCGATCCTGACAACATCGCCTACCCTGATCTGGTTTTCCAGTATGAGGAAGAAGCCGGTGACCAGATCCTTGACCAGCGCCTGCGATCCGAAACCGACCGCCAGACCGAGTATTCCGGCGCCGGCCAGCATCGGGCCGATATCGATTCCCAACTCCTTGATAATGATCATACCGCCGAATACTATTATCAGTACCTTGGAGGCGACATTGAAAATCTGAACCAGCGTGTGTATTCGACGTTCGTCCTCTTTCGCCTCCGGGCCCTTCTTTTTCGAAGCGTAGCGTACGATATTATTACCGATAATTTTCGCGACCTTCATCGCCACCAACATGCCGATTAAGATCAGTACGATCCTGAGGCCGTTGGTTATGCCCCACGCGACTATAAGTCGCACTATTTCCGGTGTGTTTTCAGGCAACAATTCCATATCTTTAAACCTCCCGGTTTTATCTTTTGCGATTAATATGAACTACCGTCTGTTGAATATGAAGTGGCGGGGGAAATATCAAGGTATTTGTGATTGTGGGCTGCTCATATAGAGATGAGATTGCGTCGTCTCCGCCTGCGGCGGATCCTCGCAATGACAATAGTCGGTATATGGCCTCACTGACAGAACCTGTCAGTGATATTTTCGCCGGGGATTTGATTTCGGGTTGACCGTCGCTTATATTTCTGTCGTGTTAGCGACGATAAAATCCTCGGCGGTGTACGGGGTCGATTCCTACATCGTTAATGTAGAGGTGGACGTTTCCGCGCAGTTGCCGTCGTTTGCCACGGTGGGACTGCCCGAGGCGGCGGTCAAGGAATCGAAGGATCGGGTTACCGCGGCGGTCAAAAACTCCGGATTCATGTTTCCCAGTCGACGGGTGACTGTTAACCTGGCCCCCGCCGATGTCCGCAAGACGGGGACCGCGTTCGATCTGCCCATGGCGGTGGGGATATTGGCCGCTACCGGCCAGATTGCCAGGTCAGATTTCGACGATTTCATTATCCTGGGTGAACTTTCCCTTGACGGTTCGATTCGGGCGGTGCCGGGCGTGTTATCCATGGCAATCGGAGCTAAGAAGAAAAAGATCGGTTCGATGATTGTCCCTGTGGAGAACGCGTCGGAAGCGGCCATGGCCGGCGGGCCGGAGATTTATCCTGTGAAAAATCTGATTGAGGCGGTGGAGTTTCTTGAACGTGGGGATACTATCGTGCCGCATTACGCCGACGCCAGCGAGTTTTTCAAGGAGCATCGGTTTTTCGAAGTCGATTTCGCCGATGTCAAGGGGCAGGAGCATACCAAAAGGGCGCTCGAGGTGGCCGCCTCCGGAGGTCATAATATCATCATGGTCGGTCCGCCGGGATCGGGTAAAACAATGTTGGCGAAGCGAATCCCGACCATACTACCGGATCTGACGCTGGAAGAAGCGTTGGAAACTACCAAGATCTATTCGGTCGGTGGCCATCTTATGCCAAACCAGGCGCTTATAGGGACCAGGCCCTTCCGCTCGCCGCATCATACGATATCGGAGGTCGGTTTGACAGGGGGCACGGGCAATTTAATACCGGGTGAGGTATCGCTTTCGCATAACGGCGTACTATTTTTGGACGAATTGCCCGAGTTTAACAAATCGACCCTGGAGACATTGCGGCAACCGTTGGAGAACGGTTGGGTGACCATAACGAGAGCGTCGGGTTCGGTTACATATCCGGCGTCTTTTATGCTGACCGCGGCGTTGAACCCCTGCCCCTGCGGCTATTTCGGCGACCCGCGTCATAACTGCAATTGCTCGCCGGGGCATATACAGCGGTATGTCTCGAAAATCTCCGGGCCGCTTCTGGATCGGATCGATATTCATATCGAGGTGCCATCGGTGAAATTCAACGAGCTTTCCAGCGATGACCGCGGTGAGACATCCGAGGAGATACGCAAACGTGTCAACGCCGCCCGCGCGATACAGCTTGAGAGATATAAAAACCAGAACGGTCTCTACAGCAACGCCCAGCTCGGGGAAAAGTCGATCCGGGAGATTTGCAAGATCGATAACGATTCGATGTCGCTTTTAAAGACGGCGATCACTCGGTTGGGATTATCGGCACGGGCGTATGATCGTATATTGAAAGTCTCGCGCACAATCGCCGATCTGGAGGGGGCGGCTGATATATCAACCGCTCATATCTCCGAGGCTATCGGCTATCGGAACCTGGATCGGAATTACTGGCGGTAAGCTGGCCAAGAATACCCCTTGACATCCGTCTATAATCCCGCCTTTTTATAAAACTATGGGAAAACGGTATTCTG